>JACKOW010000003.1:300000-459456 GCA_024234055.1 Rhodanobacteraceae bacterium | reverse complement strand
ATCCGCATCAGATAGGACTCGATCTCCGGCAAGGCCTTGGACTTCGGGTAGGCCTCGCGAGTGGCTTCGAGCAGCTTGCGGGCTTCGGCTGGTCGGCCCAGGCGTTCGTTCAGGGCTTGCGCCACTCGCAGATGGATGGCACCAATCGCGGGATGCTTGGGATAGGTGCGGCTGAAGCCATTGGCGAATTTCAGGGCCAGTTCGGGCTTGCCGAGCTCACGGGCCTTGTCCACCAGTTCACGCACTTGATCGGGATCGCTCGGCCACAAGTTGGCATCGGCGCCGCGGCATTCCGACCAGAACTCCAGCGCCTGCGCCCATTTCTCCTGGGCGATCATGACGTTCAGATACTGCTGGGCATGCTTGTTCAGCGCAGCGGTATCGGCGTGCAGTGTCAGCAGCTTGCGATAGCGCAGGTGCACGGCATCGGTCGCGCCACGTTCGTTGATGAACTCGCGCAGCACCCGTGCCGCGCTCTCGGTGTCGCCATTGGCGGCGAAAGCCTCGCTTTCATCCAGTACCGACTGGTCCCGATCCTTGGGGCGCGGCAAGGCCGTAGGCGCGTTCTGCTTGATTTCATAACCCAGTACATCGCGGTACTGGTAGACCAGATAGCCGAGCAGATGGAAGGTGACCACAGTGGCATAGTTGGCGATGAAATAATGGCCGACCACAGCCAGCGGTCCCGGCAGGAAGGGCAGCATCATCGCCCGGGCGTTGCCTTCGCTGATCATCAGGACTAGACAGAGCAGGGCGGCGCCGATGTAGGGCCAGCCGATGCGCGTCAGCGTGGCCATCCAGAGCGAGGGATTGAGCGCGCCCAGGGTGTCCTGGTCGATGGCGGCCGACATCAATGCGGCGGGGGCGCCCAGGGCGACGGCGATGCCCAGAATCCAGGCCAATGCGGGCAGGCCGGCTGCCATTGCGCCGATGACCAGCAAGATGCCGATGATCCACAACAGCACCTGCACCTTCAGCACCACCCAGCCCACCGAATCCGGGGTGTTGTAGCCACTGGGCGCTTCCATGATGCCGTTGGCGGTCGAGCTCAGCACCTCGGCCGCGTATTTCAGCGTGGCGGCGGCAATCACGATATTCAGGATGAAGCCGACACCGGGCAAGTAGCCCAGCAGTCGCAGGAAGGCCAGCAGCGTGATGGTCAGCAGGGCCTCGGAATGCAGCGGGTAGGCCAGCATCGGCCGCAAGCGCTCCCAGAAGGGGACTTCGGCGGCGGCGTTCGGGCGTGTCGACATCGTTGATAGGGTCCTTTGCTGGCGTGTGCGGTCAACCATTCTCGGGGTCGCCGCGCGGAATCAGATGGCGGCACAGGTCTCCAGTGGTGCAAAGCTCAGGCTGCGCACGCGGCCGGAATTGGCAATGATGACCTGACCGCCGAAATGCGGGTCACGACGGCTGCAAATGACGAAACTGGCATTGGCGCCGGCCGATTCGCCAAGGTTACGATATGTGATCTGGCGTCTGCCAGTGTTGCTGCGGATACCGATCAGTCTGGGATCGAGCTGCTGGCTGAGCAGCAGTTGCTCCACCGGGTCAAAGCGACCATTGTGATTGTCGTCACGGTACAAGAGCCAGCCTTCCGACCAGTCGCTGTCGTTGCGGCAACTGTGTTGGTCGCTGCTGGGGCATAGCACCACGTTGCGGCCGGTGCTGAGCGCCTCGGCTCTCGCTCTCTGCAGGCCCAGAATCAGGGCGTTCTTGGCGGTCCGCACCTGGGTGGAGCTGCCCATGGTCTTGAAAGACGGTATCGCGACCGCCAGTACGATGCTGGCGACGAGCAGCACCAGGATCAGCTCCAGGGCGCTGAAGCCGTGGTTGCGGCCAGTGCGGTGGCAAGGGAAATTCATGGCGGTGTTCCGACGCGGTAGATGTCGGTTAGGCTAGGGATTCGACGAGGGCCGGCCAGCCACTGCATTCCGATTCCGCTGTCGGAAAATTCCTACAAGACCAGACCAGAGAGGCCAGGTGTCGGATCTATTCCAGTTGCAGTCGCCCTTCGAGCCTGCCGGCGACCAGCCGCAGGCCATCGCCAGACTGATTGACGGCATCCGCGCTGGCGAGGCCCATCAGGTGCTGCTGGGCGTGACCGGCAGCGGCAAGACCTACACCATTGCCAATGTGGTTCAGGCCATCCAGCGGCCAACCCTGGTGCTGGCGCCGAACAAGACGCTGGCCGCGCAGCTCTACGGCGAGTTCAAGGAGTTCTTTCCGAACAACGCGGTGGAGTATTTCGTCAGCTACTACGACTACTACCAGCCCGAAGCCTACGTGCCGTCCAGCGATACCTACATCGAAAAGGACGCCAGCATCAACGAGCACATCGAGCAGATGCGGCTGTCGGCCACCAAGGCGCTGCTGGAGCGCAAGGATGCGCTGATCGTGGCCACGGTGTCGGCGATCTATGGCCTCGGTGATCCGGATCAATACTTCAACATGGTGCTGCACCTGGTGCGCGGGGATCGCATCCCTGACCGCGAGATCATCCGTCGCCTGACCGAGTTGCAGTACAAGCGCGGCGACTACGAGCTGCGTCGCGGTACCTATCGGGTGCGCGGCGAGGTCATTGATGTGCACCCGGCCGAAAGCGACGGTGAGGCCCTGCGCATCGAGCTGTTCGATGGCGAAATCGAGAATCTGGCCCTGTTCGATCCGCTCACAGGCGAAGTCATCAAGCGCCTGCCAAGGTTCACCATCTATCCCAAGTCGCACTACGTGACCTCGCGCCGCAATGTGCTGGACGCCATCACCACCATCAAGGACGAGCTGGCCGAAAGACTGGAAGTGCTATACGCCGAGAACAAGCTGCTGGAGGCGCAACGGCTGAAGCAGCGCACCCAGTTCGATCTGGAGATGATGGCCGAGATCGGCTTCTGTCAGGGCATCGAGAACTACTCGCGGCATCTGACCGGTCGTGGCGAGGGCGAGGCGCCACCGACCCTGTTTGACTATCTGCCGCCCGATGCGCTGCTGGTCGTGGATGAGAGCCATGTGACCATTCCGCAGCTCGGCGCCATGTACAAGGGCGATCGCTCGCGCAAGGAGACCCTGGTCGGCTTCGGTTTTCGACTGCCGTCGGCGCTGGACAACCGACCGCTGCGCTTCGAGGAATGGGAGCGCCGTGCGCCGCGCACCATCTTCGTGTCGGCCACGCCCGGTCCTTACGAGCTGCGCCTGACCGACGGCGCCGTGGTCGAGCAGCTGGTGCGACCCACCGGTCTGATCGATCCGCCCACCGAGATCCGCCCCGTGGCTACCCAGGTCGATGATCTGCTGTCGGAAATCACCTTGCGCACGGCCATGGGCGACCGCGTGCTGGTAACCACGCTGACCAAGCGCATGGCCGAGAACCTCACCGAGTACCTGACTGAGCACGGGGTCAAGGTGCGCTATCTGCATTCCGACATCGAAACCGTGGAGCGGGTCGAGATCATCCGCGACCTGCGCCTGGGTAAATTCGATGTGCTGGTCGGCATCAATCTGCTGCGCGAAGGTCTGGACATGCCCGAGGTCTCGCTGGTGGCGATCCTCGACGCCGACAAGGAAGGATTCCTGCGCTCGACTGGCTCGCTGATCCAGACCATCGGACGGGCGGCCCGCAATCTGCGCGGCAAGGCCATCCTTTATGCCGATCGGATCACCGATTCCATGCGCCGCGCCATCGACGAGACCGACCGGCGCCGCGAGAAGCAGATCGAATACAACCTGGCCCATGGCATCACCCCGCGCGGCATCACCAAGACCGTCACCGATGTCATGGAAGGTGCCCGCGACACGCCGGTCGAGGAGCAGGCAAGCGCGGCCAGTGGCGGCGGCCGCGGCCGCAAGCGCGCCATCGGCGTCGCCGAGCCGCGCATCGATTACGCAGCGATGTCACCCGAGCAGCTGGGGTCGAAGTTGAAGAAACTCGAAGAACAGATGTTCCAGCACGCCCAGAATCTGGAATTCGAAGAAGCCGCCAGGGTTCGCGACGAGATCAAGAAGATCAAGGCGCAGGGCTTGCTGGCGTAGGCGCGACAATCTTGTCCTGAGTCGAGTCGTTGCCGGGAGCCGGACGCAGAGAACGCAAAGGAAAAGCAGAGAGAACGCGAAGAAGAGCGGTCTGATTTTCGGTATGCCCCGAAAAGATCGCTGTTGCGTGCCATGCTCGTTTGCCAGCCGCTGAAAGAGGGCAACAAGTCGGCGTCATTGCGACCCCGGACTTGATCCGGGCGAAGCAATCCAGAAGCAGGGTCGCGAGTCCCCGGATTGCTTCGACATCCGGGCGGTGACGCGGAAGAGCCCCGCTGAGCCGCTGCGCGGCACAACGGGCTACGAAAGCTGGGGTTGTTGGCCTTTGTAGCCCGAACTGCGCGCAGCGCTGTCCGGGCGGTGACGCGGAAGAGCCCCGCTGAGCCGCTGCGCGGCACAACGGGCTACGCACTGTTCGACGCAGCTCGTGGCTAACAGATGCGTTCGATCGTCACCAGGGTCAGATCGTCCTGCTGGCGCGCAGAGCTGACAAATTCGCGGATGGTGGAATGCAGCCGGCGTGCGGCATCGGCGGCGCCGGACGCTTCGCTCAGGACTTCGATCACGCGGGCATGCCCGAGTTTCTGGCCGGCCGGGTTCTGGGCTTCCTCGACCTTGTCGGTGCTCACCATCAGCACTTCGCCAGCGGCCATGTGACGAGCCAACAGACCTATCGCCGGTTCGGACTCCCGCCCCAGCGCTCGGCCGGAGTCGATGCCCAGATCGACGACCTTGCCGTCCACCTGCTTGATCAGGCCTGGCGGATGTCCGGCGCACCCCAGTTCAACGATGTGCCGCCGGGGATCGATCAGCACGGTGCTCGCCGTGACCGACAGGCCTGGCTCGATGACCCGCCGGAGCGCCCGGTTCATGCGCCGCAGGATTTCTTCGGCCGAACCGCAATGCGGCACGATCTCGAACAGCAGGCCGCTGACGAAGGCCATGTACATGCCGGCGGCGACACCCTTGCCACTGACTTCGCCCATGACCACTGCCTGGCGGCCGTCGTTGGCGACCGCCCAGTGGATGAAGTCGCCACCCACGCCCAACGCCGGCACGATCAGCTGGCCAATGTCATAGTCCTCGAACTGCGGCGGTGGATCCGAGACCATGCGCCGCTGCGCGATACGCGCCATCAGCAATTGCGGCTCTGCCCGCAAGCTGTCGAACAGGGTGGTGCGCGGCACATCCGGATCGCTGCTCTCGGGCGCTGGCGCCGTGGCGTCGTCCGCAGGATCGATGATCACCCGCAGTTGCAGGTGCCCGAAACGCAACTGGTCCTCGTCCGACAGGCGATAGGGTCGCTGGTCCAGAGGTTTGCCATTGACGAAGGTGCCGTTGGCGCTGCCGAGGTCGGTCACGTCGACATCGGTGTCGACGATGGTGAACCGGGCATGTCGTCGCGAGACGGTGGGATGATCGAAGAGCAGATTGACCGAAGCGTCGCGCCCGCACACATCGCCATCGGCCACCTCAAATGACTGACCTGCGCCCAGCGCGTCGGTGAATTGCAGGCGGACACGGACCGGGCTCATCGGGATAGGTACTGGTGTGAAGATAGGTAACAGACTATCGCATTTGAACTCGGCGGGTGACGCAGCTTCCGCCTCTGCGGACTAGTCCCCGCGAGCCGAACGTTGACGTCGCATTTGCTGCCAGGATTGAGTGCTGCGGATCAGCAGCACCAGCAATCCGAACAGGGTCAGTACCGAGGCGACGGCGAAGGCGCCCTGGAAGTTGTATTCGTTGTAGAGATTCTCGACCTGCAGCGGCAAGGTCGTCGTGCGCCCTAGAATGTGGCCCGAGACCACCGAGACTGCGCCAAACTCGCCCATGGCGCGGGCGCTGCACAACAGCACCCCCGACAGCAGGCTGGCGCGGATCGAGGGCAGGGTGACGCGCAGAAAAGTGCTCCAGGGGCTGGCGCCCAGCGTGTAGGCTGCCTCCTCGCGATCGACCGCCTGGGCTTCCAGATGATGCAGCACCTGCTTGGCGACGAAGGGTACGCAAATGAACAAGGTGGCCAGCAACATGCCGGGCAGGGCGAAGATCACCTGGACCCCATGGGCGATCAACCAGCCGCCGACCGGGCTGAACTTGCCGTAGAGCATGATCAGCGCCAGTCCGACCACCACCGGTGAAATGGCGAAGGGCAGATCGATCAGCGTCAGCAACAGGCCTCGCCCGCGGAAGCGGAAGCGCGCCAGCGCCCACGCGGCGGCCACTCCGAAGACCGTGCTCAGCGGAACCGTCAGCACGGTCAGACACAGCGTGAGTTGGATGGCTGCGCGTGCCTCCGGATCTGCCAGCGCCTGCCAGTAGGCTGACCAGCCCAGGCTGAAGGCCTGGGCGAAGACCACCAGCAAGGGCAGCCCGAGCAGTAGCAGCAAGACGCCGAGCGCCAGTCCGATCAGCGCCGCTCGCAGCCATGGCGCTTCGCTCTGGGCCTCTGCGGCTGTGGTCTCAGCCATGGGCAGCACTCCCGCTGTAGCGGCGCTGCAGTGTATTGATCGCCATCAGCAGCAGCAGCGAGCTCAGCAACATCATCAGGGCCAGCGCGTTGGCGCCGGCGAAATCGAATTGCTCCAGGCGCACCACGATCAGCAGGGGCACGATTTCCGAGACCATCGGCAGGTTGCCGGCGATAAAGATGACCGAGCCGTACTCGCCGATGGCACGGGCGAAGGCCAGCGTCATGCCGGTGATGCTGGCGGGCAGAATGGCAGGGAGCAGCACCCGCCGGAAGACGGTCCAGCGGCCGGCGCCCAGCGAGATTGCGGCTTCCTCGCGTTCAATCGGCAGATCGCGCATGACCGGCTGTACGGTGCGCACGACGAAGGGCAGGCCGACGAAGATCAGTGCCAGCAGAATGCCGGCGGGGTTGAATGCCATCTGGATTCCGACTTGCGCCAGCCAGTGGCCGATCCAGCCGCTGGGCGCGTACACCGTGGCCAGGGCAATGCCGGCGACGGCCGTGGGCAGGGCAAAGGGCAGGTCGATGGCAGCGTCGACCAGGGCCCGTCCCGGAAAGCGATAGCGCACCAGGACCCAAGCGATCAGCAGCCCCAGCAGCCAGTTGATGGCCGCAGCCAGCAATGCCAGGCCGAAGCTCAGTCTGAACGCCGCCAGCGTGCGTGGATCGCTGGCCAGACTCCAGAGCCTGTCGGCCGGGATGTCCAGCGCTGACATCATCAGCGCCGTCAGCGGCAGCAGCACCACCAGCCCTAGATAACTCAGGGTGATTCCCAGTGACAACCCGAATCCCGGGATGACCCGGCGCGAGGACAGGGGCGGCAAGGTGGCGCTCGGGGTATCCATTGGGTCTCAGTGCTCGGCCTGCGCTTGATCGAAACTGGCGCCGTCGGCGAAGTGACTGGCCTCTGCCTCGGTCCAGCTGCCGAAGACCTGTTGCACGGTGAACAGCTGCATGGCGGGCAGGGTCGGCTCCGCCCCAAGGGCTGCGGTGTCACGCGGCCGGAAGTGATGGCGCGCTGCCAGTGACTGGCCCTCACTCGAATAATGGAACTGCAGATAGGCTTGCGCCAGATCGCGGCTGCCATGGGCATCGGCCACGCTGTCGACCAGCGCAATGCTGGGTGTAGCCAGTATCGACCAGCGTGGACGGATCAGTTCGTACTCACCCTTCCCCAATCGATCCAGACTGAGCAAGGCTTCGCTCTCCCAGGTCAAGAGCACATCGCCGATGCCACGCTGAACGAAGGTGGTGGTGGCGGCCCGGGCGCTGCTGTCCCAGACCGGCACGTTGTGCACGATCCGGCGCATCAGCCCGAGGATCTCGGCATTGCTGGCACCCTCCTGCGTCAGCGCACCCCAGATCGCCAGATAGACCCAGCGCGCGCCGCCGGAGCTCTTGGGGCTGGCGCTGATGACGCCGACGCCCGGGCGCGCCAGATCGGACCAGTCGTGGATGGCCTTGGGATTGCCGGCGCGCACCAGCATGACGATGGTTGATGTGTAGGGTGCGCTCGCATGGGGCAGGCGTTGTGACCAGTCGGCGGCCAGCAGGCCGCGTCTGGCGAGCTGGTCGATGTCGCCGGGCAAGGCCAGACTGACCACATCGGCGTCCAGCCCGGCAATGACCGCGCGCGCCTGCTTGCCCGAGCCGCCGTGGGACATCTGGATCTGCGCTGGCGGGTGACCCTGCGCCTGCCAGGCGCTGAGAAAGGCGGCGTTGAGGTCGCGATAGAACTCGCGGGTGCTGTCGAAAGAGGCGTTCAGCAGGGTGGCTGCTGCCAGCGGCCCGCTCAGGCCGAGTGCCAGCGCCAGGGTGATCCATCGTCGCATGAAGGAGCCGCGACTCAGAGACGCAACCAGGATCGGGGCAGCGGAGGCCCGATGGCTGCCAGTGCTTCGCTCAGATCTGCGTAGGCGACGCTGGCCGCCAGCTCCTGACCGAGCGCTTCCGTGCGAACCAGCAGCAGCTGCCCCTGTTGCGGCTGGTTCAGCCAGTGCTCGCGCGCCGCATCGAGTTTGCATCGAGTCTCGGCCAGGCTGGTCGGCAGGGCGTGGATCAGCAGCTGGGTCGGGTCGGAGGCGCTCCCGCCATCGATCCTTGTCTGCGCCAGATTCGCCATTTGTTGAGCCAGCGTCATTGCGGCGTGCGCCTCGGCTGGCGGCGGTGATTGCCAGCGCCAGCGGGCTGCCGATGCCACGCTCAACGGCCAGGGCGCGTTCAGATCACGCGGCGGCAGCAACAGCCCTCGAACATTGCCGCTGGCCAGCAGTGCCTGCCAGTCGTTGCCGCCCGGGAATCGGAGATCGATGAGCAGATCGAAGGCCTCGCGTTCCAGGCACTCGCTGGCCACGTCCAGCGTGCCGCGATGGGCGCCGCCAGCCTCGCAGATCCGCAGATCGCCCGCGTATTGCTGTCTATAGCTATCCAGCCGGGCATTGCCGGCGCTGGAGCGTCCAAGCTCGCCGACGATCGTCACCAGTGCGTCGGCGTCTTCGCCGAAGGCCAGCGCGCGATCCAGCAAGGCGCGGCTGTGCGCACCGGCGTCGGCGAGCAGCAGGATCCGCAGCTGTGCCTGCGCGATCCGGTGCACGCGCCTGGCCTCGACGCGCCAGCGGCTGCCGGGAACGAAGGCGGTTTCGCTGCCGTGCTGTTCCACTTCGATGAGGGTGTCTTTGCGGGTGTTGTCATCCGGGCAGTTGCCGAACAGGCGTACGCGGATGCGTTCGCTGGCCCCAAGAAACTCGCTGCCTTCGACCGCGCCGATGCCGAGCGAGATCGAACCGGATGCCAACGCCGATGTCAGCTCCCGCAGTTGCAGGTCTTCCGGGCGCATCAAGGCCAGCGTGCTGGATGGTTGGTTCTGTCCGTCGACGGCCGGCGCCGCGGGTAGCCGCGACGCGGGCATCAGATTGGCGCGACCCAGAAATCGCGCCACGAATTCGTTTTGCGGGGTCAGATACAGTTGCCGAGCCGTTCCCTGTTCCAGTACCCGTCCGCGGTGCATCACCAGCATGCGGTCCGCCAGCGCCAGCGCTTCCTCCTGATCATGGGTGACGAAGACTGCCGTGGTTCCCAGGCGTTTCAGCAGGTCCCGCAGACTGTTGCGCAATTCACCGCGGATGCGCGCATCCAGCGCCCCGAATGGCTCGTCCAGCAGCAACAGTCGGGGCTGATGAGCCAAGGCCCGAGCCAGCGCCGCGCGCTGACGCTGGCCGCCGGAGAGCTGCGCCGGCAGTCGGGCCGACAGCCCTTCAAGGCCGACCATGGCCAGCAGTTCGCGGCGACGGGCCTCACGTTGCTCGCGGGAAACGCCGCGCACGCGCAGCGCGAACTCGACGTTGTCCGCCACGCTCATCTGCTCGAACAGTGCATAGCTCTGGAACACGAAACCCATGTCACGGGCTTGTGGCTGCAGTCGCGTGACATCAACGCCATCGACCAGGATCTGGCCGCTGTCCGCAGCCGTCAGGCCGCCGATCATGCGCAGCAGGGTACTCTTGCCGCTGCCGCTGGGTCCGAGCAACACCAGCAGCTCGCCGCGGGAGATCGACAGATCGACCCGACGGACCACCGCCCGGCCTTCATAGGTCTTGGACAATCCACGAACTTCGACTGCCATATTGCGCCTTTGCGGACGTCCATACGTCTGTAGGGCGGATTCTGAGGGTCGCCGGGGGGCGTGTCAGATGCCGCGTCTGCATAACGATATGTCAGCGCAACCCCGGCGCCACGCCTGCCGGGTGCCGAAAAAGAAATATTTCGATTGCGATGCCGAGCACCTTGGCGCCTGCAAAACACGCTGATATACTCTCGGGCTCTCTTGGGCGCATAGCTCAGCGGTAGAGCACTACCTTGACATGGTAGGGGTCACAGGTTCGATCCCTGTTGCGCCCACCAAGAGCCGGAAAAAATCGTGAGGTGGCACATGAGCACTCGAACTGCGGTGAACAACTGACTAGCTGAGCAGCCTCATTGCGACAATTCAAGGCGCTCGGCGCCTTTTTTTGTGTCTTTCGATCGCCGTTGATGCACCGATTCTCCGGTGACGGCAAGACCGAATGACATGCTTCCCGATTGCCATCCGACCGCATCCAGGTCGGAGTTCGCCAGGACAAGAACATGGTCAACGTACAACTCCCCGATGGTTCCATCCGCTCCTTCGATGCGCCGCTGTCGATTGCCGACGTGGCAATGAGCATCGGTCCGGGTCTCGCCAAGGCGGCGCTCGCCGGCAAGGTCGACGGCAAGCTGGTCGACACCAGCTTTCGCATCGAGAACGACAGCAAGCTGGAAATTGTCACCGACAAGCATCCCGATGCGCTGGAGATCGTGCGTCATTCCACGGCCCATCTGCTGGCGCAGGCCACGCAAAGGCTGTTTCCGGGCGCCCAGGTGACGATTGGTCCGGTGGTCGACAACGGCTTCTACTACGACTTCGCCTTCGAGCGCGCGTTCACGCCCGATGATCTGGCCGCCATCGAAGCCGAGATGAGCAAGATCGTGGCCGAGGCGCTGCCGGTACAGCGCAGCATCATGGCCAAGAACGATGCCATCGAGTTCTTCAAGGCCAAGGGCGAGTTGTTCAAGGCCGAGATCATCGACGACATCATTCCGCCCGGTGAGGACATCTCGCTGTACGGGCAGGGTGAGTGGGTCGATCTGTGCCGTGGCCCACACGTGCCGAACACGGCCAAGCTCGGCTCCTTCAAGCTGATGAAGGTGGCTGGCGCCTATTGGCGCGGCGATGCCAAGAACCAGCAGTTGCAACGCATCTACGGCACGGCCTGGCTCAACAAGAAGGATCTGGCGGCCTACCTGACGCAGCTGGAAGAGGCGGAAAAGCGCGATCACCGAAAGATCGGCAAGCAGCTGGACCTGTTCCACATGCAGGAAGAGGCGCCTGGCCTCGTCTTCTGGCACCCCAAGGGTTGGGCCATCTGGCAGGTCATCGAGCAGTACATGCGGCGCGTCTACCGGTCGTCGGGCTATCAGGAAGTGCGTGGTCCGCAGATCCTGGATGTGTCGCTGTGGAAGCGCTCCGGTCATTGGGACAACTACGCCGACAACATGTTCTTCACCGAGTCGGAGAAGCGCACCTACGCGGTCAAGCCGATGAATTGCCCGGGGCATGTGCAGATCTTCAATCACGGCCTGCACAGCTATCGCGATCTGCCCATCCGCTATGGCGAATTCGGCTCCTGTCATCGCAATGAACCCTCGGGGGCGCTGCACGGCATCCTGCGCGTGCGCGGCTTCACCCAGGACGATGGCCACGTGTTCTGCACGGAGAGTCAGATCGAGTCTGAAGTGTCTGCATTCCACACGCAGGCGCTGAAGGTCTATCGCGATTTCGGCTTCGGCGAGGTGCAGATCAAGATTGCGCTGCGCCCGGAAAAGCGCCTGGGCGATGACGCCACCTGGGATCGTGCCGAGAACGCGCTGCGCCATGCGCTGGCCAAGGCCGGTGTGGAATGGGAGGAACTGCCGGGCGAGGGTGCCTTCTACGGCCCCAAGATCGAGTACCACCTCAAGGATGCCATTGGTCGCACCTGGCAGCTGGGCACGATGCAGGTCGATTTCATGATGGCCGGCCGGCTCGGGGCGGAGTATGTCGACGAGCACAGTCAGCGCCAGCACCCGGTCATGTTGCATCGCGCCATCGTCGGTTCGATGGAGCGTTTCATTGGAATCCTGATCGAAAATCACGCCGGCGCACTGCCGGTCTGGTTGGCGCCGACCCAGGCCGTGGTGATGGGAATTACCGATGCGCAGGGCGAATATGTCGCAGAAGTGGCCAAAACCCTTGAAAATCAAGACTTCCGAGTCGTTTCGGACTTGAGGAACGAGAAGGTCGGCTATAAAATCCGCGAGCACACGCTGCAGAAGACGCCGTACCTGCTCGTCGCCGGTGAGCGCGAGAAGGAATCTGGCAGCGTATCTGTCCGTCGTCGCACCGGGGAGGATCTGGGCGTGATGACGGTCGCCGAATTTGCCGAACATCTGCGGGCTGAGGTGTTGGCCCTCGGCCACTAACGGTGCCGGTGCCGTAGTCACCGGTTTGCATCACAAGGAGTCGCCGCCATAGCTGTCCTGGACAAATCCACCCGAAAGAACGAAGACATCCGAGTACCGCAGATTCGCGTGATCGGCGCCGATGGTGAACAGATCGGTATCCTGTCGCGCAATGAGGCCTTGGCCATGGCGCAGGATATTGGTCTGGATCTGGTCGAGATCCAGCCCAATGCCGAGCCACCCGTCTGTCGCATCATGGACTACGGTAAGTTCAAGTTCGAACTGCAGAAGAAGGCCAATCAGGCCAAGAAGAAGCAGAAGCAGGTCGAAATCAAGGAGATGAAGTTTCGTCCGGGTACCGACGACGGCGATTTCAACGTCAAGATGCGTGCCATTCGGCGCTTCCTGGAGGAGGGTGATCGGGTCAAGATCAACCTGCGCTTCCGCGGACGCGAGTTGGCGCACATCAACCTCGGCGATGCCATGCTGAACCGCATTGAAGCCGAGCTGAAGGAAGAAGCCACGATCGAACAACGATCGCGCGTGGAAGGGCGGGTCATGAGTATGATGATCGCCCCCAAGAAGAAACCGCAGGCCTGATCGCCTGCTCTACGGCGACGCGGTATGGTCGCCGGTTGGACCTGCCAGGAATGGCGGGATACTCCCCCGGTCAGTGATGGCCGGGAAACGCCGGGCAACCGGATTTCGAAGTCAAACGGGTACGGATCAGGAAAGCACTCCGCAAGGAGTCACCCGCTGGCTCAACCAAGTGAGTGAAAGGGAACAGCAATGCCTAAGATGAAGACCAACCGGGCGGCGGCCAAGCGCTTCCGCAAGACCGGCTCGGGCAAGTTCAAGTGTGGTCATGCTTTCAAGAGCCACATCCTGACCAAGAAGTCCACCAAGCGTAAGCGCGGTCTGCGCGCTCCGAATCACGTGCGTGACGAAGATGCAGGTCGCGTCGCACGCATGCTGCCGTACGCATAAGGGAGGATTTCGACAATGGCACGAGTCAAACGTGGTGTAACGGCGCGTCGGCGCCACAAGAAGCTTCTCAATCGCGCGAAGGGCTATTACAACGCCCGCCGCAAGGTTTATCGCGTCGCCAAACAGGCGGTCACGAAGGCCCTGCAGTACGCCTACATCGGTCGCAAGCGGAAGAAGCGTGATTACCGTTCGCTGTGGATCGTGCGTATCAACGCCGCCGCTCGCGAATGTGGTCTGAGCTACAGCCGCTTCATCAACGGCCTGAGCAAGGCCGGCATCAAGATCGACCGCAAGGTGCTGGCCGATCTCGCCGTGCACGACATGGTCGCTTTCAAGGCTGTTGCCGACCAGGCCAAGTCCAAGCTGGTCGCAGCTTGAACCGGGTGCGCGACTGAGGTCGCGTCCATCGCCATACGTTAGTCGACCGGACGGGGAGAAGCTTGCTTTTCCCCGTTCTCGTTTCTGGGGCAGGCATGAACCTCGAACACCTTCAAAGCGAGGCGCAGGCGCGCATCGCGGCGGTTTCCGATCTCGCGGCGCTGGATCAGTTGCGCGTCGAGTATCTGGGCAAGTCCGGCAGTGTCACTGCCATTCTCAAGTCACTGGGTGCGCTGGCGCCGGAAGAACGCAAGCTGCGTGGAGCCGAGGTCAATCGCGTCCGCGATGCGCTCAGTCAGGCACTGAACGAGCGCAAGGCCGTGCTCGACGCCGCGGCCATGCAGGCGCGGCTGGAGCGCGAGAGCATCGATGTCTCGCTGCCCGGTCGGCAGCTTGGCGTCGGCGGCATTCATCCGATCACCCGCGCGCTGGATCGCATTGTCGGCATCTTCGAGCGGCTGGGCTATACCGTGGCCGACGGGCCGGAGATCGAAGACGACTGGTACAACTTCGAGGCCCTGAATTTCCCGCCCGATCATCCGGCGCGGACCATGCACGACACCTTCTATTTCCCGGACGGACGCCTGCTGCGCACCCACACCTCACCGGTGCAGATCCGGGTGATGCAGAACAAGCAACCGCCGATCCGCGTGATCATTCCCGGCAAGGTCTATCGCAGCGATTCCGACCAGACCCACTCGCCGATGTTCCATCAGGTCGAAGGCCTGGTCGTGGGCGAGGACATCAATTTCGCCGATCTCAAGGGCACCTTGCTGAACTTCGTGCGCGCCTTTTTCGAACGCGAGCCGAAACTGCTGTTCCGTCCTTCCTATTTCCCCTTCACCGAGCCCTCGGCTGATGTACTGATGAACTGGGAACTGCCCGATCGCAGCGAGCGCTGGCTGGAGGTGCTGGGCTGCGGCATGGTGCATCCGAATGTGCTGCGCAACTGCGGCATTGATCCCGAGCGCTACACCGGCTTTGCCTTTGGCCTGGGGGTGGAGCGCTTTGCCATGCTGCGCTACGGCGTGACCGATCTGCGCGCCTTTTTCGAAAACGATCTGCGTTTTCTCAATCAATTTGCCTGACACCTGATGCAGGTCATCAGCCCGCAGGGCCGGGTGACGAATCGACGCGTTGCGGTGGCTCCGAGCCGACGTGACCGATCACTGGAGATCCGAGACTAATCATGAAATTCTCCGAAAACTGGTTGCGCGATCTGGTGGATATTCCGGCCACGCGCGATGAGCTCACCCATCGGCTGACCATGTGCGGTCTGGAGGTCGAATCGGTCGAGGCCCTGGGTGCGGATCTGACCGGCGTGCTGATCGGCGAGATCGTCGAGGCCGAGCAGCATCCCAATGCCGATCGGCTGCGGGTCTGCAAGGTCGATGCCGGTCAGGGCGAGCTGCTGAACATCGTCTGTGGCGCGCCGAATGCGCGCGTCGGCTTGAAGGCGCCGGTGGCCGTGGTGGGTGCCAGTCTGCCCGGTGGCTTTCAGATCAAGGCCGCCAAATTGCGTGGGGTCGAGTCCTTCGGCATGCTCTGTTCGGGCAAGGAACTGGGCGTGGACAGCGATGCCTCCGGACTGCTGGAACTGCCGGCTGATGCACCGACGGGCCAACCCTTTGCCGACTGGCTGGGTCTGCCCGATGCCATCATCGAGCTGGGCCTGACGCCCAATCGCAGCGACTGTCTGGGCTTGCGCGGGCTGGCCATGGAAGTGGCGGCCGAATACGGCAGCGCCACGCGCCTGGCCGAAATCGTTCCCGCCGCCCTTGGGCATGACCAGCAACTGGACATCCGGCTCACGCCGGGCGCCGGATGTCCGCGCTACTGCGGTCGCGTGATCAATGGCCTGAATCCGGCTGCGGTCACGCCGTCCTTTATGGTCGAGCGTCTGCGTCGATCCGGCCTGCGACCGATCAGCGCGCTGGTCGACGTCACCAATTACGTCATGCTGGAACTCGGTCAGCCGCTGCATGCCTTCGACGCCGATCGCATCCAGGGCGCCATCCAGGTTCGCCGGGCGCTGGCCGGCGAGAACTGCACCTTGCTCGATGGCCGCGAAACCACGCTCGATCCCGAATTCCTGGTCATCGCCGACGACAGTGGTGCGGTGGCCCTCGCCGGGGTGATGGGTGGATTCCATACGCGCGTCACTGACAGCACCGCCCGGGTCTTTCTCGAAAGTGCGCATTTTGCGCCGGACGCGATCAGTGGACGTGCGCGCCGACTGGGCATGCACACCGATGCCTCGCACCGCTTTGAACGTGGCGTCGATCCGCAATTGCCGCGCCAGGCGCTGGAGCGCGCGACCGCATTGCTGCTGGAGATCGCGGGTGGCAGCGCCGGGCCGGTGACCGAGGCCGTAATCGCAGGCGAACTGCCGCAGCGCCAGGCCGTGACCCTGCGTCATCAGCGCCTGACCCGGGTCCTGGGTATCGAAGTGCCTGCCGCTGCCGTACGGACCATTCTGGACGCGCTCGGCATGCAGGTCACGCCAGTTGACGGCGGTTGGAGCGTGCTGCCGCCAAGCTGGCGTTTCGATATCGCCATCGAGGAAGACCTGATCGAGGAAGTCGCCCGTATCCATGGCTACGATCAAATCCCCACGGTGGCGCCGCGCGGCGAACTCGAGGTGGAGCCGGTCAGCGAGTCGCGTCTGTCGCTGATGCGTCTGCGCGAGCGACTCGTGGCGCGCGGCTATTCCGAGGCCATCACCTTCGCTTTCCTGGGCCAGTCGCAACTGCAGCGCTGGGGCATGGACGAAGGGGCGATCACGCTCGCCAATCCGCTGTCGGCCGACCTCGCCGTGATGCGAACCACGCTGCTGCCCGGTTTGATCGAGGCGCTGGTACGCAATCAGAACCGCCAGCAGGGCAGGGTGCGTCTGTTCGAGCTCGGTCGCCAATACCGATCGGGTGCAGAGGGCAAGCCGGTGGAAGGCGAGTTGCTGTCGCTGGTGATCAGCGGCGAGGCCCGCCCCGAACAATGGGGCGAGCCGACGCGCGCCGTGGACTTCTACGATCTCAAGGCCGACGTCGAAGCCCTGATGGCCGAGCCCGGGATCTGGCAGGCGGGTGGTCCCGATTGCCTGCATCCCGGACGACGAGCGCAGTTGCTGGTGGATGGCCAGGTGGCAGGCTTCATCGGTGCACTGCATCCGGAGCTGGCGCGAGAGCTGGACGTCGACAGCGAGGTGCTGGTGGCCGAGTTGTCGCTGGACGCCGTGCGCGCCAGGCTGATGCCCAGAGCCCGCGAACTGTCGCGTTTCCCCTCGGTCCGGCGCGATCTGGCGTTGGTACTGCCGGAAGCCGTTGCCTACGACTCACTTCGGCAAACGGTCACCCGGGCGGCGGGTAGTCTGCTGCGCGAGTTGCGCCTGTTCGACGTCTATCGCGGAACCGGGATCGAAAAGGGGTGCAAAAGCTTCGCTATCGGCTTGATTTTCCAAGACGATTCACGCACTCTAGGCGACGCGGATGTAGACCGTTTGGTGGCTGCGATTATCGAGCAGTCAGCGGCGGAACTTGGGGCTCAGGTGCGGAGTTAGGGGATGGCGCTGACCAAGGCCGAGATGGCCCAACGACTTTTCGAGGACGTGGGACTCAACAAGCGTGAGGCCAAGGAGTTCGTCGATATCTTCTTCGACGTCATCCGCGAAGCGCTGGAGAAAGGGGAGAACGTCAAGCTTTCGGGCTTTGGCAATTTCGATCTGCGCCAGAAGAATCAGCGCCCGGGTCGCAATCCGAAGACGGGTGAGGAGATTCCGATTTCCGCACGTCGGGTGGTGACGTTCAGGGCAGGTCAGAAGCTGAAGGCGCGGGTAGAGGCATATGCTGGATCCGGGCAGTAATAGCGAGCTACCGCCGATACCGGCGAAGCGCTACTTCACCATCGGTGAGGTGAGCGAGCTGTGTGGCGTGAAGCCGCATGTGCTGCGCTATTGGGAGCAGGAGTTCCCCAGCCTCAAGCCGGTCAAGCGCCGCGGCAATCGCCGCTATTACCAGCGCCACGATGTGCTGATGATCCGGCAGATCCGCAGTCTGCTCTACGAACAGGGCTTCACCATCGGCGGCGCGCGTCAGCGCCTGGATGGGGAAGCCAACAAGGTCGAGCAGAAACCTGAAAACCATGTGCCGAGCGAACTCATCCGGCAGATGCGCGTGGACCTGGAAGCAGTTCTGGAAATCCTGCGCCCCTAGGCAACGAGCCCTGGTTGACCTGAGCTGGCGTGGTTTCTAGGTAGGAGCGACCTCGCGTCGCGACCGGCCAGCCGCACGACCGCGACAGCGGCTGCCCCACAAGGGCGCTCCGACCTTTGAACCAGCCCGGCGTTGCACGCCCGCGAAGGCCAGATTTTGGAGAACGAGAGCGGCCGCGCAGGCGCGCGTCCCTTTTCAAAGCGCGGTGTCGGGACTACACGCGCGCGGCACGCAATAACACTGCTTTGCTGCCTGCTGCCTGCTGCCTGCTGCCTGCTGCCTGCTGGCGGCGCCGGGACTGCATTCTCGCCTGTCGAGACGGACGATCTTGCACATCCCGATGAGCGGAACGCCTTTCTTTGCGTTCTCTCTGCTTTTCCTTTGCGTACTCTGCGTCCAGCTTCTGGCCGCCGCGTGCCTCAGCACTGGATCGTCGCCATGTCAGTGGCGCCGCAAGCTGTTTCAACACGCCTCCAACAGCGACCAGACAAATCTGGACGCACTTGCCCCCCATACCCTGTAGCCTTTTCCCGAGTCCCGAGTCCCGAGTCCCGAGTCCCGAGTCCCGAGTCCCGAGTCCCGAGTCCCGAGTCCCGAGTCCCGAGTCCCGAGCCCCGAGTCCCGAGTCCCGAGTCCCGAGTCCCGAGTCCCGAGTCCCGAGTCCCATCTCTGGCATCCAGCTGCAACTTGGTGTAGCCTCCGCCCTCCTTCGGTCGGGGCGTAGCGCAGCCTGGTAGCGCACTACAATGGGGTTGTAGGGGTCGAGAGTTCGAATCTCTCCGCCCCGACCAATAAGGACAAATCCTGAACGGCGACCGCTAACCCGAGTCGCCGTTTGCGTTTCTGGAATGCCAAACGGAGAACGCCATGCAACGCCGAGAGCTGTACCCGGAGATCGAGCCCTTTGAAACCGGACGCCTGCCGGTGGGTGACGGTCACGAGCTCTACTTCGAGCAGTGCGGCAACCCCGAAGGCAAACCAGTGGTTTTCTTGCACGGCGGTCCCGGTGCCGGCTGCAATGCCAAGGCGCGGCGCTTCTTCAACCCGGCCAAGTACCGCATCGTGCTCTTCGACCAGCGCGGTTGTGGTCGTTCCACGCCGCACGCCAGCCTGGTCGCCAACACCACCTGGCATCTGGTCGCCGATATCGAGCGCCTGCGCAAACATCTGGGCATCGAGCGCTGGCAGGTCTTCGGGGGCTCCTGGGGCTCCACGCTGGCCCTGGCCTATGCCGAGAGCCATCCGGATCGCGTGACCGAACTGGTACTGCGTGGCATCTTCATGTTGCGCCGCTGGGAGCTGGAGTGGTTTTACCAGCAAGGCGCCGACGCCCTGTTCCCCGACGCGTGGGATGACTATCTCGCAGCCATTCCCGAGGTCGAACGCGGCGATCTGATGAGTGCCTACCATCGACGTCTGACCTCGACCGATTCGGCCGTGCAACTGGCCGCAGCACGGGCATGGTCTGTGTGGGAAGCCCGTACCAGTTTCCTGTTCCAGGATCAGGGCCATGTCGAGGCCTCGGCAGCAGATCTGTTCGCGCTGGCCTTCGCCCGCATCGAATGCCACTACTTCGTCAATGGCGGATTCTTCGATCGCGACGATCAGCTGCTGGCCAACGCCTACCGTCTCAAGGGTATTCCCGCGGTGATCGTGCAGGGCCGCTACGACGTGGTCTGCCCGATGCGCTCGGCCTGGGATCTGCATCAGGCCTGGCCGGAAGCGCAGCTGCGCATCGTGGCCGATGCTGGACACTCGGCCTTTGAGGCCGGCAATGCGCATGAGTTGATTCTGGCCACCGATCGGTTCGCCGGGTAAGTCGCGATTTTGCCTGTGGGAGCGGATTTATCCGCGATCGGTTCGCCGGGTAAGTCGTGATTTTGCCTGTGGGAGCGGATTCATCCGCGATCGGTTCGCCGAACAGCTATCGCGGATAAATCCGCTCCCACCGTTGCGCGTTGCGGCCGGTAAGGCCCCCGCTCAGTTCGTGTCAGCCTATTCCTCGCCAGTATCCAGAATCTCGATCTCCTCGACGCCGACGAGTCGATCCAGTTCGGATACGACCTGTTCGAGTGCCGGCTTGATTGGCGCCGCGTACAAGCGCTCGCGCTCCAGGTTTTCGATCCAGCCGAACAGACTGGTACGCAGCTGCTCGATGCTGCGCACGCGCGACAGCAGGTCGTTGAGGATGCGCTTGAACTCGCTGGGGGTGGGGGACTGGCCGATCTGCCGGAACAACTCGCCCAGGGCCGCAAACAGGGCTCTGGCCTCAGGGCCCAGATCGTAGTCGCGGGGATCGAATTCCAGCCCGGCGCCAGCCGCATCGGCCCAGATCTTGAAGCTGATCTTCTGCAGCGAGTGATACAGCGGCTGTTCCGAGATCAGCACCAGCAGCAGATGGCCGCTGTTGGCGACGACAGCGCCGATGGTACTGGACCATTGCCGGGATTGAGCGAACTGGTACAGCCGCACCTGATCCTGGAAATCGCTGGCCTGGATCTGGTCGAGGATGAGAATGACCCTGGCGCCTTCCGAATAGGCACAGGCCTCCGTCACCACCCGATCAAAGGGGCTGGCGGCGGCTTCGATGGTCTGGGTCTCGCCACTCTCTGCATCGACGATCAGCGCTGGTGCGGCAGCGTGTTCGCGCGAGAAGTCGTGATAGAGCACATGAGGGTAGTCCAGCGCACTGGCCAGCGCATGCGCAAAGGCCGTCTTGCGACGGCCC
Source organism: Rhodanobacteraceae bacterium (assembly GCA_024234055.1). Taxonomy (NCBI): domain Bacteria; kingdom Pseudomonadati; phylum Pseudomonadota; class Gammaproteobacteria; order Lysobacterales; family Rhodanobacteraceae; species Rhodanobacteraceae bacterium. The sequence continues at coordinate 438,641 of JACKOW010000003.1, read as the reverse complement.
GAGTCTCCCGTGATGTTGAGACAACGCACGCCTTCAGGCTGCGCCTCGAACAGCAGGCGCAGCGCGAATTCATAGTCGTCGTTCGACTCGAAGCCGTGGCTGGCGAGTCGACGACGCAGGTTCATCGGTCAGGCGGCCTGTGCTGCCGGCTTGCTCATGCGCGGACCTTCGATCAGCGCCTGACGCACGCCTTCGATCAGCAAGTCCACTTCATCGCTGCGCACGCCGAAGTAGGGTGTGAAACGCAGCGAATTGACGCCGCCGTGGATCACCCCGAAGCCGTGCTCGCGCAGGTATTCCTCGGTGCTGTTGCTGCCGTAGCACTTGAACTGCGGCGACAGCTCGCAGGAGAACAGCAATCCGGTGCCCTGGACCGCCGTGATCATGCCCGGCAACTCACGCGCCAGCCCTTCCAGCTTCTGCACGAATTCCTTGCCGCGCTCACGGATATTGGTGCGCAGTTCCGGGGTCAGAGAAGACAGCACTGCGCAGGCCACGTCCATCGCCCGCGGGTTGGTGGTCATGGTGTTGCCGTAGATGTTCTTGCGGTACAGCTTGGCGGCGCGCTCGGTCACGGCCAGCACCGACAGCGGATATTGACCGGCGTTCAAGGCCTTGGAATAGGTTTCCATGTCGGGCGCTTCCAGACCCTCAAAGCCCGGGTAGTCGACCACCGACAGTACGCCGTGGGCGCGCAGGCCGGCCTGGATGGAATCGACCAGCAGCAGCGAGCCGTGGGTCTTGGTCAGTTCGCGCGCGGCGGCGTAGAACTCTGGCGTCAGGCCGCGGCCGGGATTGCCTTCGCCCATGACCGGCTCCAGGAACACCGCTTCGATGTGCCAGCCTTCGGTCTCGGCCTTGGCAAAGGCCTCGCGCAGCTGTTCGACGCTGTAGGGGTCGATGGTGATGGTGTGCTGGTGATGGGCAAAGCTGGCCAGATGCTCGGCATAGGCCTTGCGCGAGGAATCCGAATACAGCGCTGGCAACTCGGTGCGGCCGTGGAAGGCGCCCTTGACGGCGATGCGGCGCACCTTGCGACCGGCATGCGGAGCGCCTGGGTCGGTCATGTCCTTGGTGTGCACATCAGCCAGCCGGCCGGCCAGGGTCACCGATTCCGAACCCGAGTTGAGGCACAGGAAGCGCGAATAGGGGCAGCCGCCGCGGGTGTGCCCGATCTCGGCACGCAGTGCTCGATCCAGGCGCAGATGACTGAGTGACGGGGTCATGATGTTGGCCATCACCTGCGGGCGGGCCATGGCATCGATGATGGCTTGCGGAGCATGACCGGCGCCGAGCATGCCGTAGCCGCCGCTGTCCTGGACCACGGCTCCCTTGAGGGTCACCACCCACGGGCCGCGGGCTGCCACGGCCACGTAGGGATTGACGGCGTCGTCGTTGTAGAAATTGACGTAACCGGCCTGGATCGAATGCAGCTGATCGTTCTCGTCCAGATCGATCAATTCCGGAAACTCGGCCTTGGCGGCTTCAAACTGGGCATGGCCCTCGTCGATGGCCTGTCCCAGCAGGGGATCGGTCTTCAGGAAGCGCTCGATTACGCTGTCGGCGAGGCCTACCGTTCGTCGGGTACCGCCCGCCTGACGCATGGCATTCAGTTTCTGTAGTGCGTTCATGACACCTCCTCCCACGCAGATTGGTCCGGCCAATTGCGCTAAGTGCTTGAAAAGTTTAGTCCGAGAATGCTATCACGAGCGGCTTTTTCCGGTAACCCCCGGCCTTGGGGCTGGTTCAGCGCAGGCTATGGCCTGATCGGTCACGCAAGTGAGGCAGGCAGCTCCTTCCCAGGGGTTATGAAAACCTCTGCCGCCGACGGGTAGGCCGAGGGTGCCGCGCAGCGGCTCCCCGGCGCTTGCCGGTGCTATGAGCCATGCCGCGGCCGCCGGCGCGAACAACGCTTGCGCACATCCCGATTCGCCGCGCGCCGGAGCCGCGCTACCTCACCGCCGGCGTCATTGCGAGCGTAGCGAAGCAATCCAGAGGCATCGCTTCAGAAGCTCTGGATTGCTTCGTCGCTGCGCTCCTCGCAATGACGCCGGGCGAAACGAAGTAACTGCCTTGATCAAGCCTGGCTGGGTGTGCAACCTTCCCCGTTTCACCTTTCACCTTTCACCTTTCACCTTTCACCTTTCACCACCGACCACCGACCACCGACAACCGACAACCGACAATCCCCCGTGCGCAAACAAGACTTCGACTACCACCTGCCGCCCGAGCTTATCGCCCAGGCGCCATTGCCCGAGCGCTCGGCCAGCCGTCTGCTGGTGCTGGATCGGGTGACACAAACCTTGCACGACAGCACGATGCGCCAGCTGCCGCAGTGGCTGCGCGCCGGCGATCTGCTGGTGTTCAACGATACCCGGGTGTGGCCGGCGCGCCTGCTGGGGAACAAGGACAGCGGGGGTGCGGTGGAACTGCTGCTGGAGAGATTGGCAGATGCCGATCGCGGCTGGTTTCATCTGGGGGTCAGCAAGAATCCCAAGCCCGGTGGACGCATCGTCGTGGCCGAGGACTGTGTCTTCGAGGTGCTCGACCGCCAGGGGCCGCTGTTCCTGTTGCGCACGCTGGATGGCTCGGATATTCCGGCGCATCTGGCCCGCCATGGTCATGTGCCGCTGCCACCCTATATCGAGCGCAGCGACACCCCGGGTGACCATCAGCGCTATCAGACGGTCTTTGCCCGCGATCCCGGGTCGGCGGCGGCGCCGACGGCCGGGTTGCACTTCGACGATGTGCTGTTGGCCGAATTGCAGAATCAGGGCGTGGGCATCGATTTCGTCACCCTGCATGTGGGTGCCGGCACCTTCCAGAATCTGCGCGAGGATGAGTTGGACAAGGTGGTGCTGCACCGGGAATGGTGCCGGGTGAGCGCTGAGTTGGTCGAACGCATCGCCGCCACCAAGGCTGCGGGCGGTCGGGTGATTGCAGTCGGTACCACGGCTACCCGAACGCTGGAAAGCGCGGCCGCCGGCGGACAGTTGCAGGCGTTCGAGGGCGACACCCAGTTGTTCATCCGGCCTGGATCGGCGTTTCGCGTCATCGATGGCCTGATCACCAATTTCCATCTGCCACAATCCAGCCTGTTGATGCTGGTGTGTGCACTCGCCGGCGTCGAATTCGTGCTTGATGCCTACCGCCACGCGGTGGCCGAGCGCTACCGCTTCTTCTCCTACGGCGATGCCTGCCTGGTGCTTCCCGGATGACACTGGAAAGATTTGAACTCATCGCCGAAGACGGCCGCGCCCGCCGCGGACGCCTGCATTTCCGCCGCGGTGTGGTGGAAACGCCAGCTTTCATGCCGGTTGGCACCTACGGCACGGTCAAGGCCATGCGTCCGGAGGATCTGAGTGCACTGGGCGCGCAGATGATTCTCGGCAACACCTTCCATCTGTGGCTGCGGCCGGGCACGCAAGTCATCGAAGCCCACGAAGGCCTGCATCGTTTCATGGGCTGGCAGGGACCGATCCTGACTGATTCGGGCGGCTTCCAGGTCTTCAGTCTGGCGAAGATGCGCAAGCTCACCGAGGAGGGCGTGCATTTCCGTTCGCCGGTGGACGGTGCCAAGGTCTTTCTGAGCCCGGAGGAATCGATGCGCATCCAGCGTGTCCTGGATTCCGATGTGGTCATGCAGTTCGACGAGTGCACACCGTACCCGGCCACCGAGCCACAGGCGGCCGAATCGATGGAACTCAGCCTGCGCTGGGCGGCGCGCTGCAAGCGCGCGCATGAGGGCAATCGCAACGCGCTGTTTGGCATCGTCCAGGGCGGCATCTACCCAGCGCTGCGCGAGCGCTCGGCGCGTGGGCTCATCGATATGGGCTTTGACGGCTACGCCGTGGGCGGTTTGGCCGTCGGCGAGCCGCAGCACGAACGCGAGCAGACGCTGGATCACACCGTGCCGATGCTGCCGCGCGAGCGGCCACGCTATCTAATGGGTGTGGGCAGGCCCGAGGACATCGTCGAAGCGGTGCGCCGCGGCATCGACATGTTCGATTGCGTGATGCCGACGCGCAATGCCCGCAATGCCCATCTGTTCACGCGCTTCGGCGTGGTCCGGCTGCGCAATGCCAGACATCGCGACGACACCGGGCCGATCGATCCCGAATGCGGCTGCTACACCTGCCGGAACTACAGCCGTGCCTATCTGCACCACCTGGACCGCTGCCACGAAATGCTCGGCGCCCACCTGATGACGGTGCACAACCTCCATTACTACCAGGAGCTGATGCAGGGCCTGCGCGCGGCCATCGCGGCAGGCGGGCTGGAAGACTTCGTCGCCGCGTTCTATGCGCGCATCGCTGCGGGGAACTGAGGGCGCGGCTGCGCCCGCAAGCGCTCGGGCTTCGGTAGGAGCGACCTCGCGTCGCGACCGTCGCCATACTGAGGGTGCGGCTGCGCCCGCGAGCGCTCGGGCATCGGTAGGAGCGACCTCGCGTCGCGACCGTCGCCATCCGGATGCGACACCGGCAGACCTACTCGGCTACGTGCGGGCAGGAGCGTCAACGCGGAGAACGCAGAGAAGCGCGGAGAACGCAGAGAAAAGCTGAAGTCCGTTCTGCTTCTCTCCGCGTTCTCTGCGCCTCTCTGCGTCCTCTGCGTTCCGCTTCTGACAGCAGCCCGACGCGGTATCCAATCTTGGCCACGGCAGCGGGGCTCGACGGTCGCGACGCAAGGTTGCCCGCAGCGGCTATTCGCGCGGCGCGTCGGCATCGAGCAGATTCGCGGAGCCCGACTGCTGCTGGTCGCGATCGATCTGTTCGTCCAGTTCGGAGCGCGCCCGCGTGTCCGGTGCGGCAAGCTCGGCCGGCAGCGTCTTCGGCTTTGGAATGGCTGCGGCCGGCGCTTTCGCGGCAGCTTCGATGGCGGCGCGACCGTCATGCAACTGTACCCGGTAGGTGGGTTCGGGCATGTCCATGCCGGCATCGTCGAGCGCGACCTTGGCCAGGCGTATGGCTTCGCTGCGGACCATCCAGAAATTGTGCTCGCGTTGATCCACCCAGCCGCGAAAACGCAGGGTCACGCTGGAATCTGCCAGCGAGACGATCAGCGCCTGCGGCGGCGGTGACGACAGCACGCCCGGCAAGCCTCTCAGTTGCTCCAGCCCGATCTGCTGGGCCTGGATCAGGTCTTCCTGTACGCCGATGCCAACATCGAACTCAAAGCGCCGGTTGGGGTTGCGGGTGTAGTTGAGAATCACGCTGCGAAAAACCTTGGCATTGGGCAGGCGCAGATGATTGCCATCCGGCGTCATCAGGATCGTGGCGCGCGAGGTTAGTGCGATCACGGTGCCAGTCTCGCCATCGATGACTACTTCATCGCGCGGCGCAAAGGGTTGCCTGAAGCTCATCAGCACACCCGCCAGATAGTTCTCCAGGGTGTCCTTGAAGGCAAAGCCGATGGCTACACCGACAATGCCCGCAGTTCCCAGCATGGCCCCGACTATCGCCGTCGCGTCCATGATTTCCAGAGCCAGCAGCACGGCCATCGCCGTGACCAGCCACCGGGTGGTGGTGCGGGCGACATCGATCAGCAGCGGATTGCGATCGACGACGCGGGCAATGACGGGACGCCCCGACAGCCAGCCACCGAGCTTCCAGCCGAACCAAACGATGAGCAGTGCGAGCAAGAGCATCGGCAGCGCAGCCGCGAGGTCGTAGAGGGTGTCCAACAAGCGGGCAGCAACAATGGAAAAGTCGAATTGCGGCATGTTCTGGCTTCCGTGGCGGTCGGGTCAGAAGGCTGGCTTCTGCTCGATGAGCTATGGCCAAGCGTAGCAGGCTCCGGTGCCACCCGGGCTGGGACTCGTCGTGTCGGCCCGTAGCTGCCTGGTGGCCATGAGCCACCGACTGCAGGAGCGCCCTTGCGGCGCGACCGGCGACGCGATAATCCTGCCCTGAGGCAGGCTGGCGCCAGAAGCCGGACGCAGAGTACGCGAAGGAAAAGCAGAGAGAACGCGAAGAAAAGCGCTCAGATCCCCGCGCCGCCCAGGCAGCTCAGCGATCGGGGCACGACCGTTGGTGGGCTGACACCGCCTGCAAGCAACAAACCGGCGCCATTGCGAGCCACCTTTATCGGCCCGACGCTGCGCACGGGCCATGAACCCCCCCCGGCGTCATTGCGAGCGTAGCGAAGCAATCCAGACGCCCGCTCGCAATCTGCTGGATTGCTTCGTCACTGCGTTCCTCGCAACGACGCATCAACGACTTGGGGCATGGGTTCATGGAAAGCCGCCGCGCGAATCGCAAGTCTGGATGTTCAGGGCAAGGACACGGGCACGGCCGGCGGCCGGGTCAGTCGCTGCAGCGTTCGCGTGCCGCTGCCATATTCGGGCAGGCTGCTGGTCCATCGCAGGGACAGGCTGCCATCAGACTTGAAGTCCAGCAGCATTTCGCCCCAGTCAGAGAGGACCACCTGGTTGGGATCGAAGCTCGGGCCAAAGCCGCCGCCGGTGGGCCTGTAGACGTCGACCACGCGCAGCACGTCGGCTTCAAAGTCTCCGGTTCCCACCAGCCAGGTCTGCTCCTGCGGCGCGTCGGCTCGGTAGCCGAACCAGTACACGCTGGCGCGACCATCGGAGAGAATCTGCACCAGCAGGCCCTCGCCGACGCGACTCGGATTGAACCAGGTGCCGGAGAAGAGTTGATCGCGGGCGGCGATCGCGGCGGAGGCCACGACTGGCTGACGACCCAGGCCCAGCGCTGCGAGGTCGGCACCGGCTTCACTCAAACGTCGGGTACGGTCGCAGGAGGTGGTGAAGCCATCGGTGGCGTAAACCAGATAGGTTTCGCCTTCGACAAAGCCGTTGCCGCAGCTGGCGGAACTGTTGCCGCTGGCCACGGCGATCAACGGGGCGCCTTCTCCCTTCCAGATTTCCGTGGTGGTGAAGCGATAAGTGTTGGCGAAGGCGCTCGAACCCTCCGGCGGCCGCGACACCGCGACGACCGTGCCGACAAACACCTGAGTCGCATCCGCCAGCGCCTGGCCAGGGGTGACCGCCGGCGCACACGAGCAGGCCATCGCCGACGGCGCCACGAATAATCCGGTCATGATGAGTGCGAGTGTGGCGAGAAAAGCAGATCGGTTCGCAGGCACTGTGGAATCCTCGAATGGCCAAGGGTGAGCCGCCATCGAACATAGCCGGCATGAGTTCAGATCAGTACTTAGAGTTTCTTAATCCGGGCACCATGCTTCCCAGCGGCTGGCGAGTCGTAGACTGCGCGGATCATCGAGATCCTGGCAGACCCGCGGCTGGGGCATCATTCTGCTGAGCGGACTGGTGGAGATCAGCAGTATCGCCGCGCTGCAGTGACAGACCGGCAAGGCGCGGTCAGCTGCAACGATATCGTCACCGGCGTGTCTCTGAGTGCCATCGATGTCCGGGTGATCAGCCGGACGTTCGAGACCAGCGCTGTCCTGGCGAGGGCCCGGCGAACATGGCAGGGCGCTACCAGAAGCCGTCGCCCTGGCGCTCGCTGACTACCCGCACCCGATACGCCGCCATCTTGCGGATCAGGTCCTCCGGCAGCGGCTGGTCATAGGGGATCTTGAGGAAGTTGCTGGTCGTCAGATGTGTTTTCAGGTCTTCGCGAAAGTGCTCCAGCGTGGCGGCCATCGGCGCGAAGCTGAGGTGCGCCTTGTGCGCGGAAAAGGCGAACAGGAAGCGCGGTTCGACGAAGAAGGGATTGCCCCATTTGAGGGTCTCGGTGGCGTCCGGCGCCGCCGCCTTCAGAAGGGCGTACAACTGGCGCAGCAGAGCGCGCCCCTCGGGCGGGGCGGCTTCGATGTATTCGCCAATGCTGCCGGGGCGCTTGCTGGGCATCTTTCGGCGCCTTTGCGATACCTCAGGCGCGCTCGGCCTCGCTCAGCGTGACGTCGAGCACGCCGAGCAGGAAGTCGACGTCGGCGGCCGTGATGCACATCGGTGGCTTGATCCTCAGCACATTGCCGAAGTAGCCGCCCTTGCCGAGCAGCAGTCCCAGTTCACGGGCGCGTTCGACCACGGCGACGGTCTCGGTCGACGCCGGTTCGCGGCTGTGGCGATCGCGCACCAGTTCCACGCCGACCATCAGGCCGCGACCACGGACATCGCCGATCAACCGATGGCTCTTCTGCAACTGGCGCAAGCCGTCCAGCAGACGCGTGCCGATGGCCTTGGCATGGGCCTGGACCTGGTCTTCGAGCAGCACCTCCAGCGTGGCCATGCCCTGGGCGCAGGACACCGGATTGCCGCCAAAGGTGTTGAAGTGCACGCGCGTGCTCAGCACCTGGGCGATTTCGCTGCGGGTCACACAGGCGGCCAACGGGCAGCCGTTGCCGATGCCCTTGGCCATGGTGACGATATCCGGGACCACGCCATGGTTCTCGAAGCCCCAGAAGGCATCGCCGGTGCGGCCGAAGCCGGTCTGGACTTCGTCGGAGATGCACAATCCGCCGGCGGCGCGCACGTATTCATAGACCTGTGGCAGATAGCCCGGCGGCATCTCGACCACGCCACCGACGCCCTGGGCAGGCTCGGCGATGAAGGCGGCGATCTTGCCCGAGGTGCCGTGCTGAATCAGGTTGAGGACCTCGCGTGCATATTTGCTGCCGGCCTCGGGATCGTCGTAGCCGTAGGGGCCGCGATAGCGATCGGGCAACACCGCATGTTGCACGCCGATATTGTGCGGCGTGTTGAATTTCCAGTGGCTGTTGCCGGTCAGCGCCATGGTGCTCTGCGAGCCACCGTGATAGCCGTTGCGCAGCGCGATGACATCGAAATTGCCGGTGTAGGCGCGCGACATCAGCATCGCCATGTCATTGGCTTCGCTGCCGGAATTGACGAAGTAGACGACGTCCAGGCCACTACTCTTGGGAAAGGTGTCGGCGAGCTTCTTGCCGAACTGGGCAATGTTCGGGTGCAGATAGATCGTGGTGGTGTGCTGCAACAGCTCGTTCTGCTCGCGCACCGCCGCGATCACGCGCGGATGGCAATGGCCAACGCTGACCGAGACGATGCCGGCGAACGCGTCCAGGTAGCGCTTGCCCTTCTCGTCGAACAAATACTGCATCGAACCCTGCACGATCATCAGCGGATCGCGGTACATGGTGATCAGGGCCGGCGTCAGATACTCGCGGCGCAGCGCCAGCACCTCGTCCTTGCTGGGACCGGTGTAGGGCGCCGGCGTGACCGGGTAGGGGGGCAAGGTCGGTACCATCGGCGCGTCAGGCATGGGGCTTCTCGTCGGTTGCGAAATCGGCAAGCGTCGGGTGCCTGCCATGGGTGCGGATTGTAGCGCCAGCGCTGACGGTCGGCCTACTGCAATGACGCCATGGCGGCCCATATCGAGCGCACCAGTCGTGGATAGCCAACGGGCGCAGTACGGGCAACAAAAGCTCTTGTAGCCCGTTGTGCCGCGCAGCGGCTCAGCGGGGCTCTTTGGCGTCACTGCCCGGACAGCGCTGCGCGCAGTTCGGGCTACAGTAGCCCGTTGTGCCGCGCAGCGGCTCAGCGGGGCTCTTGGCGTCACCGTCCTGCCTCCTGAGCATTGCCTTGCATCGACGCTTGCTGCAGTCTGAGTGCTGGCTGCATTTCTATCAGGCTGATGAATCGAATCTGCCGAGGGCGCAGCAAGTCTCAGGAGCTGCAGACCCTTTTCCAATGCCGGTCTCAATGACGAGCCAATTGGCGACACACGCGCCATCGCCGATCATCGCCGAACAGTGCGATTGCATGGTCTGTCGCGATTGTGGGGCGCTGCAAACCCTGGTGCCGGTGGCGCCGGGTCAGGAACTGGTGTGCGGCCGCTGTGGCAACCTGCTGAAGCGACCGACTTCGGACTGGCTGGACAAGGCCACGGCATTGGCCGTAGCTGCCGGCATTCTCTTCATCAGTGCCAATGTCTACACCTTCATGACCCTGAAGCTGGCGGGCATCGAGCAGGACATCAGCATCCTCTCCGGTGTCCTGGCGCTGGCGGCCAATGATCGCTGGATCCTGTCAGCCTTGGTGTTGCTCACGATCTTTCTGCTGCCGGCCTTCGAGGCTTTTGCGCTGCTGTACCTGCTGATTCCGCATCGATTGCAGCGGCGCCTGCCGGGTCAGATCACGATCTTCCGCTGGCTGGTGGAACTGCAGCCGTGGATCATGCTGGATGTCTTTCTGCTCGGCGTGCTGGTCACCACGGTCAAGCTCGGCGACAACGCCACGGTGGAGGTCGGGCCCGGCATGCTGCTGTTCTTTGCGCTGGTCTTCGTGTTGCAGTTGGCCTATCGAGTCATGAACAAGGACAGCCTGTGGACCTGGCTGTCGCCGAACAATCGCTTCATCAGCGATCGCAGCGAGATGCTCTACGACTGCCATGCCTGCAAGGCGATCGTCGGTCTGAGCATTGTCGAAACTCAGGGCCATTGCCCGCGTTGCAACGCCGAAGTGCACACCCGCACGCCGCACAGCCTGCAGCGCACCACCGCGCTGACCCTGGCGGCAGCCATCTTGTACATCCCCGCCAATCTGTTCGACATCATGAAGTACGACGAACTGGGCGTGAACTACGACAGCACGATCTTTGCCGGCGTGATCGATCTGGCGCATCACGGCTTGTGGATTCTGGCTCTGGTGGTATTCGTCGCCAGCGTCGTGGTGCCGGTTGCCAAATTGCTGATGTTGTCCTTTCTGGTCTGGTCCGTACACACGAGGATGAATCGCGCGCCACGTCAGCGGATCAAGCTGTATCGATTGACCGAACTGGTGGGGCGCTGGTCGATGGTCGATGTCTATGTGGTCACGCTGCTCACTGCCGCCGTGCAATTCGGCATCATCGGCGCCGTTGCGCCTGGTCCGGCCTTGCTGCCTTTTGCTGCAGTGGTGGTGTTGACGATGCTGGCGGCAGAGACCTTTGACCCGCGTCTGATCTGGGATCCGGTGGATCAGGCGAACGGCGCCGGCGAGGAATCGTCGGGAGCAGCCGCCAGCAATCCCGCAGTGACGCAGCAACAGCCCATTGGGAGTGGCACGCATTGAATGCACATGAGCCCACCTTGAAACCGGCACAGCGTATTTCGCCGATCTGGATCGTGCCCATTGCCGCGCTGCTGATCGGTGCCTGGCTGGCTGTGAACGCGTGGCGCCAGCAAGGTCAGGAGGTGGAAATCATCTTCGATCGCGCCAGCGGCATCGAGGTCGGCAAGACCCAGATTCGGCTGAAGGATGTGCCGGTCGGCAAGATCACCAGCGTCAGTCTCAGCAATGATCTGAGCAAGGTGCGAGTCATTGCCGTGCTCGATCGCCAGGTCAGCCAGCACTTGAGCGAGAACAGCCGCTTCTGGCTGGTCAGTCCACGCATCAGCACCACCGGCGTGTCCAATCTGGGCACGCTGGTATCCGGTGTCTACATCGTCATGGAGCCGGGCAAGCCGGGCGACTTCAAGACCGTGTTTGAAGGCCTGTCCGAGCCGCCGACAGTGGCCTCCGACGACCAGGGCACGCAGTTCGTGCTGCAGGCCGAGACGCTGGGCTCGCTCGATATTGGTTCGCCGGTGTATTTCCGCGAGCTCAAGGTGGGCGAGGTCACCAGCTACAAGTTGGGCGACAAGGGTTCCTCGATCGAGCTGCGGATTTTCATCGATGCCCCGCACGACAAGCTGGTGGAAACCCAAAGCCGATTCTGGAATGTGAGCGGCATCGACGTCCGCATTGGCGCTGATGGCGTCAAGGCCAAGGTCGCGTCGATCGCGTCGCTGATCAGTGGTGGCATCACCTTCGAGAACAGCTCTGGGCTGGATGCGGCACAACCGGCGCCACCCGATCACAGCTTCTTCCTCTACGCCGATCGCGACTCGGTGCTGGAAGAGCGCTTCACGCTGGAGTACTTCTACCGGCTCAAGTTCAGCAACAGCGTGCGCGGTCTCAGTGTGGGGGCGCCCGTCGAGTTCCGTGGTCTGAAGGTGGGCGAAGTGGTTGATGTGCAGCTGGATTCGGTCGACAACCTGCCAGACAGCCTGCATGTGTTTGTCAGCATGCAGCCGCAACGACTGCAAGCCGATCAGTTGCCGGATCGGGAAAGCTTCGATCTGAAGATGGCCGATCTGGTGGCCAAGGGCATGCGTGCGCAGTTGAAGACGGCGAGCCTGCTGACCGGCGCCAAGTACGTCGATCTCAGTTTCCCGCGGGATGTCACGCCTGCTGAGTTCCTCGTCTCCGAGAAGTTCTCGGATATCCCGACCATGGCCGCCAGCGGCGACGATCTGGATCAACAGGTCGCCGGGATTGCCAGGAAGATCGACAGCATCGCCGAAGGCGTCAATGCCATTCCCTTCGAGAAGATCGGCAAGGAGCTGGCGCAGAGCATGTCCAGCCTGAACAAGGTGCTGGGCACCCTGGCCGATGCCGATACCGCGCAGAAGGTGGACAGCACGCTGGCCAATCTGAGCGAGGCCAGCGCGCAACTGAACGATGCCCTGAAGTCGGTGGAAGCCACCCTGAATTCGATGACGCAGACGCTGCAATCGGTGGACTCGCTGCTGGCCCCGGACTCGAAGACCCAGTACGAGCTGAATCAGACCTTCCGCTCGCTGCAGAACACGGTGCAGTCGTTGACCGATCTGCTGGAAAAGCTCAACCGCAAGCCGGACTCACTGATCTTTGGAAATGACAATGACAAATAGATCCCGTGCCAGTGTGCTGGTAGCGGCATTGCTGATCGGATTGAGCGCTGGCTGTGCCTCGACGGTGCAGGTCAAACGCTATTACACGCTGCAGGCCATGAACCAGCCTGCCGATGCGGCGCCACTCAACCTGGAGGGTGGCCTGGGCGTTGGTCCCGTGGAATTGCCCGAGCTGATGACCGGACTCAACATCGTCAGTGTGGTTGGCGGGCAGCAGGTGCAGAAGAGCCCCGATCATCTGTGGGCGGGCGATCTGCAGCGTGCGATCAGTCGGGTCATCGCCGACAACCTCAGCCGACGCCTGGTGCTGGATGACGTCTCACCCTTTCCCTGGGATACCCGGCATCGACCGCAGCGACAGATCAGCGTGCTGATCGAATCGCTGCAAGGTGGACTCGGCGCGCAGGTGACGCTGGCGGTGAAGTGGCGCTTGCTGGACCAGCAGGGACAGCATCTGGTGGATGTGGGCCGAGCGCAGTTCACCGCCGACACCGCCGATGCCAGCCATGCCAGCTATGTGGCCGCCATCAACGGCGTCATCAGCCAGTTCTCGCTGCGGCTGGAAGCGGAAGTGCGGCAACATTGGAAGGCGCCGGACTGAGCCCAAACCGGGAATCGTGGATGCGCCATTCGAGCCACCGGTTTCGGCTCGGCACTGCCCAAGGGCCATGAACCACAAACTACCTGCAAGTTGCGAGCGATCGCGGATGAATCCGCTTGGAGTGGGGTCCGAGATTGAATTCGAATTCATCCGCGGTCGCGGTCCCTGTACCGCGTCCGGCATCAAGTGCGCGGGCTACACTGAGCTCGAATCAATCGCCGAGAGGTGCTGCGCATGCCGGGTTCCACATCAACCTTGCGACTGGGCCTGGCGACGGTGCTCCTTTCCCTGGTGGCCTGCAGTAACGCTCCGACCAGGGCGGACATCGTGGACCCCTACCAACCCAAGCCCTATGTGCAGCTGCAAACGCCGGAATGGGCCAGGGACGCTGCGATCTATCAGCTGAATACGCGTCAGTTCACGCCTGAGGGCACCTTCCGCGCCGCAGAACGCGAATTGCCGAGGCTCAAGGCGCTCGGGGTCAAGATTCTGTGGTTGATGCCCATCCACGAGATCGGGGTCAAGAACCGCAAAGGCGGCCTCGGCAGCCCTTATTCGGTCAAGGACTACTACAGCGTCAATCCCGAGTTCGGTACGCTGGCCGACCTCAAGCATTTCGTAGACGCCGCCCACGCGCAGGGTTTCAAGGTGATTCTGGATTGGGTTGCCAACCACACGGCCTGGGACAACCCGCTGGTGAGCGAACACCCCGACTGGTACGAGCGCGACTGGAAGGGTGATTTCCGGCCCACGCCCTGGTGGGACTGGGCCGACATCATCGATCTGGACTACAGCCAGCCTGGCTTGCGGCGCTACATGACCGAAGCACTCAAATACTGGGTGCGCGAGGTGGACATTGACGGTTATCGCTGTGATGTGGCGGGTTTCGTGCCAGTGGATTTCTGGGACAACGTCCGCCGCGAGCTCGATGCGATCAAGCCGGTGTTCATGCTGGCCGAGTGGGAATCGCGCGATCTGCATGCCCGCGCATTCGACATGACCTATGCCTGGAGCTGGAACAAGGCGGTGCACGAGATTGCACACGGTCGTGCAGACGTCAATGCGCTGTACATCTACTACTCGTGGAACGAGAGCGCTTTCCCGCGCGAAGCGCTGCGCATGGTCTACACCAGCAATCACGACCAGAACGCCTGGGAGGGCACCGGCCCGGAGCAGTTCGGCGAGGCCTTGCCGGCAGCGATCGTGCTCAGCGTGGTCGGCGAGGGTCTGCCGCTGATCTACAACAGCCAGGAAGCCGGCGAGAGCAAGCGACTGGCCTTCTTCGAGAAGGATCCGATCGCGTGGAAGTCCTCGCCGATAGGCGATCTGTATACCCGCCTGCTGGCGTTGAAGAAGCAGCACAGTGCATTGTGGAATGGACGCTGGGGCGCACGCATGGTGCATGTTCCCAACAGTGCGGCCGCCAAGGTGCTGAGCTTTGTGCGTCGGGATGCCCAGAGCCAGGTCTTCGTCGTGATCAACTTCTCCCATCAGGCGCAATCGGTGACCTTGCACGAAGGTCTGTATCCGGGCGCCTACACCGATTACTTCGCGGGTCAGTCGGTGGAATTGGCTGCCGAAAGCACGCTGACGCTCAAGCCCTGGGAGTACCGGGTTTACCTGCGTGATCTGGCTCCTTGAATCAGCGCCGGGCGACGGCAGACGATGCGCCTATCCATGCGGGCCTTGGTCGTCGAAACACCAAGCCAGCTGCCGGCTCGTCAGACAGCGCATCAGCGCATGGTCAGGATATGCACGTTCAGGCTGGAAAAGGACTGGGTCGCCGTGCCGATGTTGCAGAAGCGCAGCATGACGACGCCGGCGCTGTCCACGCGTCCGGGCAGGGCGATGAATCTGGAGGGCAGGGTGGCACCGGCCTGCAGGCCGAAGATCACGAGATCATTGACTTGCGCGCCGCCCGCGCTGACGGAGACGTCGGCGCAGGCGCCGCCCGCCAGGCTTACGCCGCCCATGGTGCCGGTGATGTCTGCGCCCATGATCTTGGCGCGGGTGATGCTGTTGTTGCCGATCTTGGTCTCGGTGACGGCCAGATCGGCGATCTTGGAGCTGGAGACAGCCGCAGTTGCCAGTTCACTGTTGCCCACCGCAGCGCTGGCGATGGCGGCACTGGTGACTGAGCTGCTCCCGAGCTTGCTGGATGTCACCGCAGCGATGCCGATCTTGGCATTGGTCACTGCGCCATCGGCAATCGTTGGGTTCGGGTAGTTGCCTGTCAGGTCTCCGCCGGCGGGGCCGCTGATGCTGCCGCTGAGTGCAAATTGCGCGACGGGGGTGGTAGACACGGCTTGTCGAGGCAGCATCGGCGTGCCGTTGACGCTGACCTGCAGCCATAGCTGGGTTCCATCGAAGGCGCCGGGAAAGCTCAGGGAGACCGTGAACAGCCCGTTGGTCACGGGGAAGCCCGGTTCGCTGATGGTGGCACCGATCTGATTGCCATTGGTATCAGCGTCAAACAGGGCGAAGCTGAGATTGAAGCTGCCATTGGCGGGTGCGCCGTTCTGGCTGAGGCGCCCTTGATAGGTGAACTCAGGCAATTGCGGCACGGCGACAGCGGTTTCAGTCAGCAAGCAGCAGGTGATCAAAACGGCACAGAGGGACGTGAGCAACTGACGGGCGCGCATGGTCTTCATCACTGACAATCCTCAAATCCCTGACGAAAAATCGTGTCGGACGAGACGGTGGCATCGCCCGCTCGGAAGCCGCTGATCAAAGAGAAGGAGCCGCCGCTCGCTGATCCGGCAACCGCCTCGCCGAAGGTGCCGTCCAGTGCCAGGCAGCGTCCCAGTGATTCGGCGTGACCACCACCGCCCGCGATCACGGACCCGGACAGACTGACCTGAGCCATGACCGGCAGAGCCAGTGCCAGCAGCAGGATCAGCAGCGTCGTCGGGCGACGCCATCCGGCCATTGATTTCGCGGTTGGGGGCTCACCCCGAGACGGCCTGAAACCGGTCGGCAGCATGGTTCAACCTCCGATGACATTCCCGATCAGCCTGACCACGGCAGTCAACCCGATTGCACGAGCTGACCTTTCAGCGAGGCGCGCCCGAGCATGAGTTCGGACATTGAGACCTACAACGGAAAATCGTGGCGGACGAGGCCACGGCATCGGTGAATGGGTCCCTGCTCATGGCGATGGCCGATTCAGCCGTCGCAGACGCCGGAAAATCATTGCGGCCAAGGCCTGCACGATTGCATCGAGTAGGGGAATGACCGTCGCGAATCGAAGGTCGGGCGTCAATCATCCTGCCCGGACTGGCGTGCCTGCCATGCACTCAGTTCCTCACGGTAAAGCGCGCGGGCCTCGGCGTAGACCTCGAACACACAGCGCGCGCAGCCGCTGTCGCAGCAGTCGGAGGCCAAGGGCTTTTCCGGCGGCGTCGGGCGGGGATCGCTGAGCGATTCAGGCAATTCTTCATGATAGCGGAGGGCGGGTGGGCCTCGGTTCTTGCGATAGCCTGGTCCTAGCCCGCATTTCTCACACCTGCGCGAGCAGATGCCCCCAATTTCCTAGTGGTTCAAGGCGATTCCGACGCACGCACCAATCACGGAGTGCTTGGCTGCATCTGCCCGCTTTGCGGCCCTCGCTGGTTCTTTGCGACTATCGCTGCGTTGCTCCTCCTCGCCATGGAATCACCATTCCTCGTCGTCGCGCCTTGCGCTAGCCCGCATTTCTCACACCTGCGCGAGCAGATGCCCCCAATCTTGTGGTGAACAAAGGGCATTCCGCGGCACGCACCAGTCACAGAGTGTTTGGCTGCATCTGCCCGCTTTGCGGCCCTCGCTGGTTCTTTGCGACTATCGCTGCGTTGCTCCTCCTCGCCATGGAATCACCATTCCTCGTCGTCGCGCCTTGCGCTAGTCGCAAAGCCCTGCGCGATCTTCCGCAACAGGTGTGAGAAATGCGGGCTAGTCGCAAAGCCCTGCGCGATCCTCCGCAACAGGTGTGAGAAATGCGGACTAGCGTGGCGCCTGCGCGGCCGGAGGCGCGCCTTTCGGCCGCCGCATGCGCCCCAGAATGATCGTTGCCAGGGCCAGCAGGATCTCGTCCACGAAGGGAATGAAGTCGGGGATTGCGAGATCGGCCAGAAACAGGCCCGCGGTGAGCAGCAGCAGCTTGGGAAAGCGCAGGTGCTCGGCCCAGCTGGAGATGGCCGAGATCAGGGCGCCGATCACGGCTGACGTCCGGTTCTGACGGGCAGGATCAGCCGCGGCAGACTGGCTTTGGCCGCAGCGGCCTCCAGCGTGGCTACCGATCCGCCTTGCATCTGCGCGATCGCCGCCTCGCGGGTGGCCAGTTCGGCGCTGAAGCGGGCGTATTGGGCGCGCATGCCCTGGCTGGGGGCGTGGTCGGAGTCCTGCGCGGAGCTGAACAATCCGGCCAGCTTGGAGTACAGCTGCGGGCCCTTGGGGCCGCGCAGAAAATCGTAGGCGACCTTGGCTTCGGGATTGTGCATCTGGCCTTCGATGCTGTCGGCATCGGCCGTCACCGCTCGGGCGGCCGCCACCAGTTCCGCGTGGCGCTGATCGTCCTTCAGGCGCTCACTCAGGTCAGCCGCCTGTTCGCGCGCGGCGCGCAGCCATTCGATGCCCAGTCGCGTGCGTTCCAGATCGGCACGCAGCTGCAGGGCGAAAGCCAGCTGCTCGGCCATGGCAGCGGTGTCCACCGGCGAGCGTGGATCGGCGAGCACCGTGACCTCGGTGCCGAGTGCCAGATTCGGTCCGCTGAGCTCAGCCCGGTAGCTGCCCGGCAGGGCCAGCGGCCCCGATTCCGGATCGCCGGCAAAGAACTTTGCGCCGCTGAGGCGTTGGGCGCCAGCGTAGGACAGATTCCAGGCCACCCGGTGCCAGCCGGCGTCGAGCGAGAGTTCGGGCTTGGGTGCTTCGCCGGGCGCATCCGGATCATCCTTCTCGCCGGCTCGCGGTTTGGCCGTGCTGCTGAGTTCGCGCACCAGCTGACCGTCCTTGTCGAGAATGCGCAGCTTGAGTTCGCCGTCGACCTTGGCCGGCAGGTAGTAGCTGAAGATCGCACCATAGGGCGGATTGCTGCTGCCATTATCCTCTCCCCAGCGCTGGTCCCGGCGCCAGCGCGTCGCCGGCGCCGGCGTGGCCAGCTGCGCCTGATCGGACCTGCCGCGCAAGGCCATGCGCAGGGCCGCCAGATCGTGGAAGGCGTAGAGGCCGCGCCCGCGGGTGCCCAGCACCAGATCGCCATGCGCGGTTTCCAGATCCACCACGGCTACGGGCGGCAGGTTCAGCTGGATGGCGCGCCAGTGGCGGCCGCCATCAGTGGAGGCATAAATCGCCCGTTCGGCACCGAGATAGAGAATGGCCGGATCGGTCTCGTCCTCGGCAATCGCATACAGCGGCATGTTCTGCGGCAGGGTGCTGGCCAGATTGCGCCACGAGCGCCCGCGGTCATCGCTGGCGTAGAGGTAGGGGCGATCATCACCCAGGCGATAGCGATGTGCGACGACGTAGGCGCGTCCAGCCTGGTGGGTGGACGTGCGCAGGCTGGAGATCGTGGCATCCACCGGCAGGCCCTTGGGCGTGATCTGCTGCCAGCTGTCGCCGTCATCGATGCTGATGTGCACCAGACCATCGTCACTGCCTACCCAGATCTCGCCCGGTGTCAAGGCCGACTCGTCGATGGCGAAGATGGTGGAATAGACCTCGACTCCGGTGTTGTCGCCGGTGATCGGACCACCGGACCAGCCCTGTTTGCTCTTGTCGTTGCGGCTCAGATCGGGGCTGATGATGGTCCAGGTCTCGCCGCGGTCACGGCTGCGGAACAACACGTTGGCGCCGTGGTAGATCGTGGCTGGATCCTGTGGCGACAGCTCGATCGGTGCGGTCCACTGGAAGCGCTCGCGCATGTCCGTCGCCGGCAGGCCCACGGTGCTGTCCGGTACCGAGGAGATGTTGCGGTACTGTCCGGTGCCTTCGACATAGCGCGAGAGATAGCCGCTGTACTCGCCGGCATAGACGGTACCGGTCTGCGCCAGATCGTAGCGGAAGTCGCCGGCTTCGCCGCCGCCGACCGCGCGCCAGTCGCTCATCGAGCTGCCGCCGTTGGCCAGGCTGATGATCGGGCCGCTGATGGTGCCCATGTCCTGCAGGGTGCCGCCGACATGGTAGGGGCGGCGCTGATCGACATCGATATGGTAGAACTGGCCCAGCGGCAGATTCGGCTTGCGCCAGCTGACGCCGCCATTCACCGACAGTTCGACACCGCCGTCGTTGCCGGAAATCATGCGCTCGGGCGCGCTCGGGTCGATCCAGAGGGCGTGATGGTCGCCGTGATCGAAGCCGCCCACCGGCTGTACCGTCTTGCCGCCATCGAGTGTGCGCTGCATGCGCACCTGAGGGAACCAGACCACATCGGCATTGTGCGGGTCGGGCACCAGCGTCATGTAGTACCAGGCGCGCTGACGCAGCACCCAATGGTCGTTGATGCGGGTGAAGCTGTCGCCGCCGTTGTCGGAGCGGTACAAACCGCCGTCCTCGGCCTCGATCAGGGCGTAGATGCGCTGGCCATCGGCCGGCGACACGGCCACACCCACCTTGCCCCATTCGCCTTTGGGCAGTCCCTTCTCGCCCGCGGTCAGACGGGTCCAGGTTTCGCCGCCATCGGCCGAGCGCCACAGGCCGCTGCCCTTTCCACCACTGCGCATGCCCCAGGGCGTGCGTCGCATCTGCCAGCTGCCGGCCCAGACGATGCGCGGATTGCCGGCGTCGATCGAAATATCGCTGGCGCCGGTGTCGGCATCGATGCCGAGCACCTGCTGCCAGGATTGGCCGCCGTCGCGGGTGCGATAGACGCCGCGTTCGGCACCGCTGGCGAAGGGCGAACCCAGCACCGCGGCATAGGCAATCTCGGCATTGCCCGGATCGACCTCGATGTCGCCGACAGCGGCCCGGAGCTTGAGCGTGTGTCGCCAGGTCTTGCCGGCATCGGTGGACACGAACAAACCTTCGCCAGGCTGGACGTTGCCGCGGGCATTGGCTTCGCCGCCACCGACGTAGATGACATTGGCGTCGCTGGGGGCGACTGCCAGCGAACCCACCGAGTTGGAGGGCACCTTGTCGAAGATCGGCGCCCAGGCGACTCCGCCATCCACGCTCTTCCAGACACCGCCCTGCGCTGCCGCCAGATACCAGGTCAGCGGATCACCGATCACCCCCGATACCTGCGTCAAACGACCGCCGGCATTCGGCCCCACCTGCCGGTATTCCAGACCTGCCAGCGAATCGGGCGCCTCGGCGGCCAGGATCGACGATGACAGGGACGCGAGCAGCACGAACACGGCGCAGCGCAGCATGGGCTTGATCCGGCGGGAGCGGACGTTCGACGCTAGTGGCAGGGGCCGGCGATGGCAAGTGCAGGAAGGCGCCGACCGACCAAGGCGGCGTGAAGCACTGCAAACTCGGTCACCCCTGTGGGAGCGGCTTCAGCCGCGACAGCTCTTTCTGGATGTCCAGCAAAGAGCGGGACGCGAAGGACGCGAAGGAAAAGCAGAAAGGTCGCCAAGAAGAGCTGTTCAAAAGATGAGATTCGATAGGGATCTTGATGCTTTGGCTTGCTCGCCAGGACCGCGCGACTTCCGCCGAAGGTGCAGCCGCAACGGGTCTTCAACCAAGAACTGCTTTCCTTGCTTGCTCTTCCTTCGCGTCCTTCGCGTCCTGCTGTTGGCTCGGCTTGCGCGGGAAACGGTCGCGGGCGGAGAGCCCACAGGGTGGTGCGGGGCAGGGCATACTCAGCACAGGCAGAGAATGGAGGTTTCCATGCGCGGCGCAGGCGGCACATCAGGTGGCTTGGGTGAGTTTTTCCTCGGACTGGGACTGGTGGTGGCTGGCGGCTACCTGCTGCTCAAGCAGGTCATGGTGACCAGCGGTGGCTGGAGCCTGTATGGCTACGATGCCTTCGGGCTGTCGCTGGTGCCCTTCCTGCTGGGGCTGGGCATCGTGTTCTACAACGGCAAGTCGATCATCGGCTGGTTTCTGGTGTCGGCCGGCATCCTCATCATTCTGGCCGGCATCATCGCCAATCTGCGCGTCTATTTTGCCCCGACCAGTCTGTACAACACGCTGATCATCCTGGGAATGATCGCGGCTGGCGTCGGTCTGGTCGCGCGCTCGGTGCGCGAGCACGAGAATTCGCAGCCGGGGCCGGGCTGAGCCGCCGGCATCGTGCTTGGCAGCGCAATCTGGTGGCAACGCAGGCGTCATTGACCGAGCCTAAGGTGCTTCCATCTCCCCGGATGGAAGGCAGCCATGGCCTTGGTCAGACCCCGTTTCTCGTCGCTGGCATGCTGGATGTTGCTGGGCGCCCTCAGTTCGATGGCCCAGGCCGAGGACATCAGCCTGCGACTGCACGGCTCCAACACCATCGGCGCACGACTGGGGCCCGACCTGCTGATGGCGTATGCGCGTTCCAAGGGCTTCGTCGGCGTGAAACAGTCGGAGACGTCTCCGCAGGAATTCCTGATCGAGGGCCGACGCGCCGATGGCAGCAAGTTCCACGGCATCGTCAAGGCGCATGGTACCAATACGGGCTATGCCGACCTGAAATCGGGTGCCGCCGATCTGTGGATGGCATCGCGTGAAGCCAAGGCCGAGGAGGTCCGGGATGCCCGCGCCATCGGCAATCTGCACTCCGCCGACCAGGAGCATGTGATCGCGCTGGATGGCCTGGCGATCGTCGTGCACCCGGACAATCCGGTCAGCGAGCTCAGTGCCGATCAGATTCGCGATGCCTTTGCCGGCCGGATCAGCAACTGGTCGGGTCTCGGCGGAGCCCCGGGCCCGATCAGACTCTACGCGCGCGACGAGAACTCCGGTACCTTCGACAGTTTCAAGACCATGGTGATGAGCGACGGCGCCCAGCTCAGCAGCCAGAGCCGCCGCTTCGAATCCTCGGCGGAACTGGATCGGGCGGTGGCGGCGGATCGCCAGGCGCTGGGTTTCGTCGGCTTCTCGCATATCGCACAAGGCAAGGCGGTGGCCGTCAGGGCAGCGGGCACCACGGCCTTGAAGGCTGACGCGCTCTCGATTGCCACGGAAGATTATCTGTTGGCCAGACGGCTCTATCTGTACTCAGCCAGAGAAGCGTCAGCAACGACCCGGGAGTTCCTCGACTTCGTTCAGGGCAGTGCCGGACAGAAGGTCACGGCCGCGGCGGGCTTCGTAGCCCAGGACATCTTCGTGGCCGAGGTCGATCCGCTGCCGGGCAATCCCGACGGCTACTACGACGTTATCGCCGACGCCGAGCGGCTCTCGCTGAATTTTCGCTTTCGCCCGCAGAGCGCCACGCTCGACAGCCGCGCGCTGCGCGATATCGAGCGTGTCAGTGATTTCATGAACCAGCCGGCAAATCGCGGCAAACAACTGCGGCTTGCGGCCTTCGGCGTCTCCAGCGAGCGCTCGCCGATGATGACCCTGTTTGCGGTCAATGACCGGGTCGATTACATCTCCCAGATACTGGCGTCCCGTGGTGTGCGGACCGAGATGAGTCGCGGATTTGTCGACGGCGCTGCGGTGGCCCCGATTGACCGAGCCGAAACCCGCGCCCGGAACGAGCGCGTCGAGGTGTGGTTGGCGGAACCGCGTTCGCCTCAGGGCTAGCAGCCTGTCGGACTTGAAAGCGATCGGCTGCAAATCCGCCCGTGCGGTCCATATTTCGCCGCCTTCTTGGGCAATAGAGGAGCTATTGCCCTGCGAAATCGTCAAGTCTGGCCTCGCGCAGTCGACTTCGCTTCGATCCTTCAAGTCCGTCAGCGCTGCCAGCGATCGGCGAAGGCTCGAGGGCAGGAAAAGGCGAGGAGTTGCTGCGCAATGCTATTGCCTGCCCTCGTGCCCTCGTGCCCTCGTGCCCTCGTTTTTGCTGTCAGTTCACCCGGTAGAAGCCGTGGTCACCGATGATGTGCAGGGGTTCGCCGCTGGACCAGTGAGTGCTGACCCGCTCATAGGCGAGAAAATGGTCTGCGCCGGGGACGATCAGTCGCCGTTGCGGCTCCGGCAGTTGCCAGTTGCGCAAGGCTTCCATGGTGACCTTCCAGGATCGGCCAAAGGCCTTCCAGTCGGTGATCTCCTTGTCGGGTGACACCAGTGTCAGCGCGAATTGCTTGGGCTGGGTCAACACCTCGCAGAGCTGATTGCCATAACGGCCGCTGTCGCGACGCCGCAGTGCCACTTCGGCAACTGCCAGTTGCCCTTCTACCGACTGATTGCGGGCTTCGAGGTAGATCGTGGTGGCGAGACACATCGAGTCCGCCATCGGGGTGGGTGAAAACGAGCTTAGCCAGAGTATCCAGGCCAACTTCATGCGGGTTTCTCCGTTCGAGCATCCTTCCGCACTTCTCGGCCAGGGCTCGAAAGCACCGACCAGACAAGTACCAGGACCAGGGAACGTAACGAGCCGGGACAAGTTCCTTGCCACGGTTCGAACGCTGTTAGTTGGTCTGTGCAGCGAGGGGTTCTTCGTTTAGCCCCGACTGCTCAGACTTGCCGTCACGCGGCCAACGCGACGGGTTCCACGTGCGCGGTGTGCCATCCTGGACACCGCAAACCAGCCATTTCGGCTGGCCCTAGCAACAACCGTACCTGCAGCGCGCTAGAGCGTGCACTCCAAATGCAGGTGCCAGATTCTTGCCACAAGTGACGGAATGGAGGCTGACTGGGGGACAGGGATTCGCCTGACTCACGCACTCGGATTCAGCATTCCCTGACAATTTCGCTCCCTGTAGGAGCGCCCTTGCGGCGCGACCGCTGTGCGCGAAGGCTGTGGATCATGAAAGCGGCGATCGCGGATGAATCCGCTCCCACAGGGGCGATCTTCCAGTCCAGGCAAGCCGTGGAGCATGCAAACAAAAGGCCCGCATCGCGGGCCTTTGCCGGGTGCCTGAAGCCGCTTGAGGATCAGGGATCCTTGACCACCAGCAGGCGAATCTCGGTCATGTCCTCGATGGCAAAGCGCACGCCTTCTCGACCCAGACCGGAATCCTTGACGCCGCCGTAAGGCATGTTGTCGACGCGCCACGACGGCACATCGCCGATGACCACGCCGCCCACATCGAGTCGATCCCAGGCTTTCATGGCTCTGGACATCGAGTCCGTAAAGATGCCGGCCTGGAGGCCGAACATGGAATCGTCGACCCGTTCCAGCACCGCATCGAAATCGTCGAAGGGCTCGATCAGTGCCACCGGACCGAAGGCCTCCTGGCAACTGACGTCCATGGCCGGACCTGCGTTCTCGATCAAGGTGGCCCGCAACATGGCGCCCTCACGGGTGCCGCCGCAGAGGATATTCGCGCCGCCAGCCCGAGCGGCTTCGATCCAGCCATGCAGGCGCTTGGCTTCGCCTTCGGAAATCATCGGTCCGATGAAGGTGTCTTCCTGGCGTGGATCACCATGCACCAGGTTGGAAACCCGTTCGGTCAGCTTCTCGCGCAGCGCAGGGTAGAGCGAGCGATGGATCAGGATGCGC
The DNA here is from genome assembly GCA_024234055.1 of Rhodanobacteraceae bacterium. Classification (NCBI taxonomy): domain Bacteria; kingdom Pseudomonadati; phylum Pseudomonadota; class Gammaproteobacteria; order Lysobacterales; family Rhodanobacteraceae; species Rhodanobacteraceae bacterium. Next base: position 413,877 of record JACKOW010000003.1, on the reverse strand, counting down.
TGCACGCTGATACAGCTCTGACCCGACTGGTAGTAAGCGCCGAAGACGATGCGGTCGGCGACATGGTCCAGGCGCTCGCCCTGATCCTCGTCGACCACGCAGGCGGCGTTGCCACCCAGTTCCAGAATGACCTTCTTCTTGCCGGCGCGCGCCTTCAGGTCCCAGCCCACACCGGGTGAACCGGTGAAGGACAGCAGCTTGAAGCGCTCGTCGACGGTGAACAGATCGGCGCCGTCGCGATGGCAGGGGAGAATCGAGAAGGAGCCTTCCGGCAGATCGGTTTCGGCCAGCACCTCGCCGATGATGATGGCGCCGATCGGTGTGCGACTGGCTGGCTTCATCACGAAGGGACAGCCTGCGGCAATGGCCGGCGCGATCTTGTGCGCGGCCAGGTTCAGCGGGAAGTTGAACGGTGAGATCAGTGAGCAGGGACCAATCGGTGTGCGCTTCCAGAAGCCGCGATAGCCCTTGGCCCGCGCAGAGATCTCCAGATCCATGACTTCGCCGTGGATGCGCACCGCTTCTTCCGCGCCCACCTGGAAGGTGTCGATCAGGCGGGTCACTTCGCCGCGGGCATCCTTGATCGGCTTGCCGGCCTCGATGCACAGGGCATGGGCGAGTTCGTCGAAGCGTTCCTTGAAGCGCTTGACGCAATGCTCAAGCACGGCCTTGCGCTGGTAGGGGCGGAAATCGCGAAGCGCCTTCTGCGATCTGACGGCGGCGTCGATGGCCGCGTGAATGGCGGCCGCATCGGCCTGGGCCACGCGTGTGGCCACCTTGCCGGTGTACTTGTCGGTGACCTCGAGGTCGGTGTTGGCCTGAATGGCCTTGTTGGCCAGGTAATAGGGATAGGCGTCACGCAACATCTGTGTCTCCTGATGGCCCGAAGGATTGCCTGGGGGCGACGGGCGGGCTTGCCCGCACCGCCATCCGAAACTGCGCCATTGACGCGGCCGGCCCGCCGCGTCAATGGCCGGAACGAGACTACAAAGCCGCGCTCAACTCCTTGATTTCCTTGTTCAGGATGGCGTGATTCTCGGAGTAATCGATGGCCAGTTCGATGATGTCCACGCCCGGTTCCAGCAGCGCCTGCTTGAGCATGGACTGGAACTCGGCGGTGCTGTTCGGGCGCCAGCCACGGGCGCCGTAGGCTTCGGCGAGCTTGACGAAATCCGGATTGTTCATGTCCATGCCGAAGTTCTCGAAGCCCATGCCCGATTGCTTCCACTTGATCATGCCGAAGGCGTTATCGCTGATGATGATGACCACGATGTTGAGGTTCAGACGGACCGCCGTCTCGATTTCCTGCGAGTTCATCATGAATCCGCCATCGCCGCAGACTGCGACCACATTGCGATCCGGATAGACCATCTTGGCCGCCATGGCGCTCGGCAGGCCGGCACCCATGGTGGCCAGCGCGTTGTCGAGGAGCATGGTGTTGGGTTCGTAGCAGCGGTAGTAACGCGCATACCAGATCTTGTACATGCCGTTGTCGAGGCAGACGAGGCCGTCGCGCGACACTTCCTGGCGCACGATGTCGACCATCTTCACCGGATGGATCGGGAAGCGCTCGTCATCGGAACGCAGCTTCAGATGATCGTTGAGTGCACGGCGGATGCCGTCGAAATAGGCGAAATCCCAATGCGGCTGGCGTTCCAGGCGCTGCTTCAGACGCCAGATCGAGTTGGCCATGTCACCGACCACTTCCACTTGCGGGAAGTAGACGGTGTCGACCTCGGCCGAGAAGAAGTTGAGGTGGATGACCGTGCGCGCGCCAGTGCGCATGAAGAAGGGTGGCTTCTCGATGACATCGTGACCGCAGTTGATGATGCAGTCGGCCTTGTCGATGGCGCGATGCACGAAATCTCCGTCCGACAGCGCGGCATTGCCCAGCCACAGCGGGTGGTGTTCGTCGATGACACCCTTGCCCATCTGGGTCGTGAAGAAGGGGATGCCGAGCTTGTCGACAAATTCCGTCAGCATCTTGCTGGTGGTCTTGCGATTGGCGCCGGCACCGACCATGAGCAGCGGCCGCTTGGCGTTGGTAATGGCTTCCACGGCGTAGACGATGGACTTCTCGTCGGCAACCGGCCGGCGCACATGGCTGGCCGGAATCACGAAAGCCTCTGTCTCTTCGTCGGCGATGTCCTCCGGCAGTTCCAGGTGCACCGCACCTGGTCGCTCTTCCATGGCGCGGCGGAAAGACTCGCGCACGCGCGCCGGAATGTTGTCGGCCGAGACGATCTGCCGCGTGTACTTGGTGAGCGGGCGCATCATGTCGACGATGTCGACAATCTGGAAATGGCCCTGCTTGCTCAGTTTGACCGGCTTCTGGCCGGTGATCATCAGCATCGGCATGGCGCCGAGCTGGGCGTACGCGGCTGCGGTCACGAAATTGGTGGCACCAGGACCGAGAGTGGCAAGACAGACACCCGGATGACCAGTGAGGCGACCGTAGGTGGCAGCCATGAATCCCGCGCCCTGCTCATGGCGGGTCAGGATGAGTTTGATCGAACTGGTGCGCAGCGACTCCAGGAAGTCGAGATTCTCTTCGCCGGGAATGCCGAAGATGTACTGCACGCCCTCAGCTTCCAGCGCGCGAATGAACAGGTCTGATGCCTTCATCGACAATGCTCCGAGTGGGGTCCGTTCGATTCTGTGCGCCAAAGTGAACCTGGGTCAACGCAAAACTCGCATGGATTACACTTCCGTCCCGGTCGCCGCAGATCCTGGCGTCGATCGTCAGCGGCCGGCGTCGATCGGCTGCGCGGTTGCTGCGCCGCGATTGCGTATGCTCGGCAAACATTGCCTGGAGTCCCTGCTGCAGATGCACCCGGAACTGATCGCGAATGCCGCCGCTGCCCTGCGTCGGGGTGAACTGGTGGCCATGCCGACCGAGACGGTCTACGGACTTGCCGCCGACGCCCGCAACCCGGAGGCAGTGCGTCGGATCTTCCTGGCCAAGGGGCGACCAGCCGATCACCCGGTCATCGTGCATCTGCCCGATCAATCGGCGATCACCCAGTGGGCCGAGACAGTTCCGGCCAAGGCCCGGCTGCTGATGGATGCCTTCTGGCCTGGCCCGCTGACGCTGGTGCTGAAGAAGGCGGCAACTGTCGATCCCATCATCACCGGTGGACAGGACACGGTCGGACTGCGCCTCCCGGCGCACCCGATCGCGCAGGCACTGCTGCGGGCCTTCGGCGGTGCGGTGGCGGCGCCATCGGCAAACCGTTTCGGTCGCATCAGTCCGACCACGGCCGCGCATGTGCGCGAGGAGTTTCCAGACGCCGACTTCGTGGTTCTCGATGGCGGCGCCAGCGAAGTGGGACTTGAATCGACCATCGTCGATCTCAGTGGTGATCAGCCACGTCTGCTGCGCCCCGGGCAGATCACGGCCAGCGCGATCGAAGCACTGATCGGCCCCTTGCAGCGCCCCGGTGATGATCAAGGGCCGCGCGCCAGCGGGAGGCTGGAATCCCACTACGCGCCGGCCAAGCCCATGGTGATGGTGGATGCCGACAGCGCCCGCGAGCGTCTGCGCAGCGGTGCCTCATCCTCGGATCAGTGGTTGACCCAGGGGCCACTGCCCGCTGGCGTTTCCGGGATTGCGCTGGGCACCGATCCGCAGAGCTACGCGCGTGGACTCTATGCCGCGCTGCGACAACTCGATGCCGAGCCCGGGATACGAATACTGGTCGAGATGCCACCCGACACTGAAGCCTGGGTAGCCGTGCACGATCGCTTGCGGCGCGCGGCTGCGGGCAGTCGAGACCTCGCGCTTTGAATGGTTTTCGGCTAGCCATGATCGCGAGGGGAGATGTGCTTCCTGCGGGTAGCGTGGTGATCAGGCACAACAGCGAGTAGCCCGGGTAAGCCGAAGGCGCACCCGGGGCCAGTTCGCGATCGCACCCGCAGCTACGGCGCCAGCGTCCGCTCCAGCCAGCGGTTGACGGTCGTCAGCAGGGCAGGATTCAAGGATTCGCTGATCTGGCCGTATTCATCGGTGCCACCCGTTTCTGCCTTCTGAAACATGTGATTCAGGTCCGGGAATATCTTCGATTCAGCCCTGGCTTTCCGCTTTTTCAAGGCTGCGAGTATGGCGGTCACGTTTTCCTCGGCTGACACCTGGACGTCCTTGCCGCCATTCAGCACCAGGACCGGCGTACTGATCTGTTGCCAGTATCTGGCCGGGTCATTCTGAAGAAAGTCCACAAAGCTGTCCCTGGCGGCGTAATCGACATTGAGCGTACCACTGCGGTCATTCCAGCGATTGACGATGGCCGCCTGTGCCTCGCCCATATTGTCATACAAGGCCTGCAGACGGGCTTTACGCTCGATGCTGTCAGGAGCCTCAAGCGCGGTCTGGTAGAAGCGCTGGCTGAAGTCGAGCAGCACCTGGACCTCCGCTGCCGATGCGCCCTTGGCTGCCGGTTCGGTCTGGTCTTGCAGGAGCAGGATTTCATGCACGCTGAGCCCGGGTCCGGCCATCGACACGATCGTCTGTACCGGCTCCGACACCGCGGCCATGGCTGCGACCAGACTGCCTTCGCTGTGCCCGATCAAGCCGATTTTCGAAGCGTCCACCCTGGGATGCTGTCTGAGGAAGCGGATGGCTGCCTCGGCGTCGCGGGCAAAGTCGGCGGTTTCGGCGCCGATGTAGTTGCCACCGGATTTGTAGACGCCGCGCTTGTCCGCACGCAGTACCACATAGCCGCGTCGGGTCAGGTCATCCGCAAGCACCTTGAAAGGCCGGTGGCCTTCCGAGTAAGCGTCACGATGGCTGGGGCCCGAGCCTGCCAGCAACAGCACCGCAGGATGCTTCAGATCATCGGCGGGCACGGTCAGGCTGCCGGCCAGCCAGATCTGATCCGGTGCATTATGGATACGAACCTCGACTTCCTCGTAGGGCAGTTCGCCCTCCGGTGTCTGTGGGCGAGTGATTTCCGGCAAGGCGGCAACCGACTCCAGCTGCAGGTCGAAGCTGCTGCTGCCCTGGACAAACTCGCCGGTGATCTGGCGAGCGTCGAGGTCAACCTTGCCGCTGACGTACAGCGGAGCGCCCGCCAGTTCGACCCTGAGCACATCCTCACGCAGGCTGACGCTGCCTACCGTCATGTAGCGCACACCCTGATCCGGACTTGCGACATTGCCTCCCCAGCTGCCATCGGCTTTCTGAAAGATCTCGACGCCCACGCGAAGTTTCGGCCCGTCGGGTACCTGCATGGAGCCCAGCCAGGCACCCTGCAATTCCTCCATGGTGACATTCGCCGGAGCGATGCTGGGTAGCAGGTACATCAGAGCGCTCAGGCTCGCAATTCCGATTCGGCTCAGCACGTGCGTTTCTCGTCTTGAAGATTGGTGTGCTACGACACTAGTACACCAATGCGGATAGAGCAAGTGCTGTCCGGGCCACGCGTTGGCAGTCAGGCAGGAACAGGCAGAGGCAAAAGCAGTGCCGTTGTTGAATCGGGCTATGCTCGTTGCGGTGCGCGCCGCAGGTTCCGTGAGAGTTCGGATCCTCCCGCGCGGTGCGCTTGTTCGCGCATCAAACGTAGGAGGGCGCGAGGGCACGAGGGCACGCAAAGACAGCCTCACCGCGAGCTCTTGATCTTGCGTGCCCTCGTGCCCTCAAATCAATGACTTACCGTGTGTTTGGTGAGAGTCTGAATGGATCGACGGGGATGACTGAGTCTGATGGCTGAGCAGATGCAAGCGGTATCGAGCCAGCCAGGCGCTGCTGACGGGCGTCGCTGGACGCACCGCTCGGCTTTGATTCGCCTTTTGCTGGCCATCGTTCTTCTGCAGTTGCTGTACTGGTGGCTGATCTATCCAGCGATGGTGGCGCCCGTGGGCCGCATCGAGCGTCTGGCGGTGACTGCCGCCGAGGTGGCAACGCTGGATGGGATCGAATCGGAACAGGTCGATGACGCCCGGTTCGACGCAGTCGAGCTGCCTTGGGAGGATTGTTGCGAGCCCGGATATCGTCTGGCGCGGATGCGCTTTGCGGTGAGCGAGCTGCCCGGTCCGGAGCTGGCCATCGTCCCCATCGTCGGCTCCGACAATTTTCGCTTGTGGATCAACGACACCCTGATCTACGGCGAAGGCCAGATGACCTTGCCGCGCATCAGTTACCACGGCAATGTGCGCGCGGTCTTCCGGATACCGGCCTCGGCCCTGCGGCAGGGCGACAACGAGATCCGGATGTTGATGGTCCGCGATGCCGGATCGCCGAATTTTTTTGTCGCCGCACCGGTGATTGGCCCTTACGAGCAGGTTCAGAGCGCCTTCAAGGTGCGTCGATTCATGCTGAATGATCTCAACGTGATCAGCTACAGCATCGGCCTGGTACTGGTCTTGATGGTGGCCATCGTACTGGCACGCGGCGAGCGTCCCTGGGCCTTGATCTGGCTGGGGGTGTTGATTGCGGCCTGGACTTTGCGCTTGCTCTACTACGAACTCAGTGAGCCGCCACTTCGCGCTCAGGCGCGCATGGCGCTGCTGTTTGCCATGGTCAATCTGATGCCGGTAGCCTGGCTCAATCTGGCCAATCATTGGGGGCTGAAGCCGGTTCCGCGAGTAGCCTCTGTGTCCCTCGGCGCCTACCTGCTGCTCAGCATCGTCAACACGGTGATCCTGACCGGATCGTTGCTGGACAAGGTGGAAACCGTGGAAACCCTGAGCATGGGCTTCAGTCTGGTGCTGGCGTTGGCCGCTTTCGGCGCCTTTGCGCGTCAGTTCCCCAGCGTCGCTCGGCAGCGGGTTGCGGAAACCGCTGTGTTCACCCTGTGCATCAGCCTGATTGCGGTCGACGCTTTCAATGCCTTGATCGGCGGCTACCATGGTGATCATGTGTCCAAGGCCATGCCGCTGTTGATGCTGGGACTGGTGGCCGCCTTTCTCTCGCACAACGTTCAGTTGTTCCGTTCGGCGGCGCAGATCAACCGTTTGCTCACCGATCGCCTGCGTGAGCGCGAGGCCGAGCTCAAGCGCAATCACGAGCTGGTGCGTGAAGCCGAGCGCACCCAGGTGCTCGCGGCCGAGCGCCGCCGCCTGATGCAGGATATGCACGACGGGGTCGGTGGGCAGCTGGCGGCCCTGGTGAGTCTGGCGCAGCAGGGCCGGTCCAATCCCGAGCAACTGCTGCAGGCCACGGCTCAGGGACTGGCCGACCTGCGCCTGATCATCGATTCCCTGACTCAGGTCGATGATGATCTGGCCATGGCCCTGGGCGCGTTGCGCGCACGACTGCAACCTGTGCTCAATGAGGCAGGCGTGGCCCTCAAGTGGCGCGTCGACCCCAGACTGAGCATGCCGGGATTCGGTCCGGAACGGGTGCTGCAGGTCTATCGCATCGTCCAGGAGGCGGTGAACAACGCCTTGCGCCATGCCCAGGCCAAGACCGTGACGCTGGTGTTCGAGCCGGTCGGGGAGGGTGCGGAGTTGCGCATCGAAGATGACGGTTCAGGCTTGCCGGCACCGGAGGAGCGTGCCCAGATCCGCAGGGGTATCGGCCTGTCGGCCATGGCCGAACGCGCCACGCGCGTGGGCGCCCGCTTCGACATCGGCTCGGGAGAGCAGGGCGGCACGGTGGTCAGATTGCGTTGGGACGTGGTGACGCTGAACGCCGATTAGCGGCGATTTTGCCGCCCTGCGACTGTGGGAGCGGCTTCAGCCGCGATCCGGGACCTTGGTACCAATCGCCGCGTCGATCGCGGACAGAGTCCGCTCCCACAGGACTAGCCGCCCTGCGACTGTGAGAGTGGCTTCAGCCGCGATCCGGGACCTTGGTATCAATCGCCGCGTCGATCGCGGACAGTGTCTGTTCCCACAGCGCGGCGCCCTCCAAACCGGCTGCCCGCCATTTCGTCGGCCTCGCGCTTCCCGTCGCTGAGCCTCATTCCAGCGAAATCAGCCCCGATTGCACCGCCCGGTACACCGCTTCGGTGCAGGAGTTGGCGGCGAGCTTGGAATAGACGTTCTTGGCGTGATGGGCGACGGTGTTGGTGCTGATGTTCAGCAATTCGGCCGATTCCCGATAGCTGTTGCCGCGGGCCAGGCACTCCAGCACATCACGCTCGCGGGGCGTGAGCTCTGTCATGCCCGGCGTTTGCGCCGTCGTCGGCTGGCGCAGACGTTTGAGCAGATAGCGAGCGACTGCGGGCGAGATTGGCGCTTCGCCGCGCATGGCGGCGTGCAGTGCCGCAAACAGCGCCTCCGCCGCAGTCGACTTCAGCACATAGCCATCGACGCCGGCCTCAATGGCGCGGATCACGCTGCCTTCGTCATCGAACACGGTATGGGCGACGATCTTCGGTGGTCGCAGGCGGCGGCGCAGATCCGGTATGAGTGTGGTGCCCAGCCCATCGGGCAAGGACAGATCGAGAATCAGCAGATCGAAATCCTGGACCATCAGCCGACGGGCTTGTGCCAGATCCTCGGCGCTGAAGCTCAAGCAGAAATCGGGCGCGGATTGCAGTGTCTGTTCCAGCGCCGCGCGCAGATCGGCGTGGTCTTCGACAATGCCGACCCGAATCTGCTGGTCTGAATCGGTCGCTGCCATTTCCCTACCTCGCTCTTGTCGGGAATTTTGCAAGCTATTGATTGTAAATCGCAAATCCAGGTCTAGAGGGGCGGGATTCTCAGGATCGCCCGATGCAGGTGGCGTTCGCCTGCCCATGAGCATGCCGCGCCTGTCGTGACCGTGCATCACCGGAATTGAGGATACGGCCAGGCGATCTCTGCTCGGCACCGATGGGTCGCTCGTGCTTTGCCGGCGCAACGACCGTGGTCGCGATGCCGTTGGTCCGCCCGGAGTCGCGCGCTTGTCGGCTGTTGACACTGGCACTACCGGATCTGGGGATTCGCATCCGCCACCTGCCTGAGAGCCTAGGCCCATCAAAAACCCTCCGGAGGTGGAATGACATGCGCCTGACTCTGTTGTCCTATCAATGGCGGTTTGCCGCCGCGTTGTTGCTGATGTTCGGACTGGCAATGCCCGCGATCGCGCAGGTGATTGCGCCTGGGCAAGTGCTGGACATCCCCACACCACCGCCTCTGGAGCAACGTTTTGGTCAGAGCGTGTCCAGTGATGGCCAGTACCTGGCGGTTGGCGCGCCCTTCTACGGTGGCGGCACCGGGGGTACGTCGCCTGGCTCGGTCATCATCTACCGCAAGATCAGTGGCAGCTGGACCTTCTCGCAGCGATTGCAGGCCCCCGCGCCGGTCAACGGCGATGGCTACGGCTACCACGTGGAATTGACGGGCACCCAGTTGATCGTTGGGGCGCCGTTTTCGACCGTGGGCGGCGTGACCCAGCAGGGCATCGCCTACTTCTACAATCGCGTGGGCACCAATTTCGGCCCCGGGGCACAGACGCTGAACCCTGGAGTAGCCCCCGGTGCGGATGCCAATTTCGGATTCAGTCATTCGCAGGATGCTGGCTGGCTGGCCATCGGTTCGCTGCGTGGCGGCGGTGGCGACGGTCAGGTCCAGCTCTATCGCTATGACGGCGATTTCGAGGCCTGGGTCTACCACTCGACGTTGGACGTCAGTATTGCGCCGGGATCCAATTTTGGCGTGCGCACGCTGATGCGTGGAGACCGACTTCTGATCGCGGCCAACGGCGAACAGTCGGCATTGGGCTGGGTCTATGAGTTCCAGCGTAGCGGCAATGGTGCCAGCGCCGTCTGGACGCAGCGCCAGCGCTTTCGTCCTACGGCGCAGTCCGGCGCCGGCGGAAATTCGAGCTTCGGTTCAGCGTTGGCGCTGACCAGCGACAACGCCACCCTGCTGGTCGGCGCGCCCTTCGAGCGCGGTGTCAATGGTGGTGTGTTTCGCGGGGCGGTGTTCGCATTCAGGCGCAACAGCGCTGGTGACTGGCAGCAGCTGCAGCGCATAGACAGTGTGTCTCCCGGGCTCAATGCCACCCGATTCGGTGCCGCTATCGGCATCGATGGCAGCTACGCGCTGATCGGTGATTCCCAGGCCGCCATGGGTACGCCCAAGCCGGGCGGGGTGCAGCAATACGTGCGCGGCACCGCCGGCCTCTGGTCCTCACCGACGCCGGGCTATTTCTTTGGCGCCGGCAGCAACAATGCCAACTTCGGCTCTGCCATCGTCTTTCGAGGCGGTGAGGCCATCATCGCTGCGCCGCTGGAGCCGCCCGGCGGAATCCCCGGTGCAGGCTCGGGTCGGGTCTACAGTTATCTGCTGAGCAACACCGCGCCCGTCATCAACATCAGCACTTCCCTGCAGCGCCGCCAAGGTGCGGCACCCAGCGCAGCAACCGGCGTGGCCGAAGTTGCAGACAACGAATCCGCGCCACAATCCCTGGAGGGCACCGCCATTGCCGGCGGTACTGCCAGCGGCATCACCACGGTGGTGACCGGCAATATCGGCGGCGGACTGCTGGCCGAGGTCAATGCCAGCTGCACGGCGACCACGGGTACCCAGCGGCTGCAGGTTTCCGACGGTCTGCTGGCCGCGACCGGAAATCTGCAGGTGAACGTGTTGCCCAATGATCAGCCCGTGCTTGCCTATGCGCCGGCCGGTGTGCCGCTCTCAGGCACCGGCACCATCAACCCCAGTCAGGGTCCCAGTGATCTGGGCAGCATCAGCAGCGTGGTGGTGCAGTCGCCGGGCACCTACACCGGCACCCTCACAGTCGACATTGGTGGTGTGATCAGCTACGCCAATGCCGCGCCGGTTGGCACTCATACGGTCACGATCCGGGTCACCGACAATTGCGGCGCCACTCGCGATGCCTCCTTTGCGCTGACCGTCAGCAACAGCGCGCCGAGCATGGCGCCAGCGCCGCCGATCTCGCGTCAGCAAGGGTCGGCTGCAGGTCCGGCTGTGACCCTGGGCACGCTCAGCGACCCGGATACAGCGCTTGGCGCCTTGACCGTAAGCCAGATCTCGGGCGGCACGGCCACCGGCATCAACGTGTCCCAATTGAGTAACACCGCTGGGACGGTGACTGCCGTGCTGAGCGCCGGTTGCACGGCCACTTCCGGCACGCTTCGTTTCCAGGTGTCTGATGGCAGCAATACCGGAACCGCCGACGTGCAGATCAACGTTGCCAACAACAGCGCGCCGGTCCTTGGCAACTATCCGGCCAGTGCTGCCCTCCTGGCTCAGACGATCAGCGTCAGCCCTGATGCGGCGCCCGGCGACAACGGCGTGGTGTCGAGCATCACGGTGGCCAGCACACCCGCCACCTTCTCGGGAACGCTGGCGGCCAGCACCTCCACGGGCGTGGTGAGTATCGGCAATGCCGGGCCGGTGGGTCCGTATACGATCACACTGACCGCTGTGGACAACTGCTCGCTGACCTCGACCCGCAGCTTCAGCTTGTCAGTCAATGGCGATGCCATGTTCGCCAACGGCTTCGAATGAGCTCAATGCCAAAGTGGAGCCGCGCGAATGCGCGCGGCTCCGCTGTTCCCGCCAAAGCAGAATTGCGGGTCAGCCAGTCTCGCTGACACCGATGTGCTCAAGATACTGTCCTTGCCCGAAGCGCTTCGATGCGAGCATGCTTGAACGTCATTCAAGGCTTGAAGGGGGCGGGATGATTCAGCGTCGTGTCGGTGTGGTGCTCGGATTGGCCGGCTTGTTGATTGCCGCGAATGTGGCAGGGCCGGGCAGGGACTGCTCGGGCGGGCTGATGTCCGCAGCCTGCGCGCAGGATTCAGAAGATTGGGACAGCGACGATGCCGCTGACGACAGCGACCAGGGTGGCTGGGACGATGCCGGCTCTGCGGGTTCGCAGTCGGCTGCCAGCAACGAAGATCGGGTCAGGGCCACCTTGCATGACGTTATCCGCCAGGTGCTGCCGGAACTGGGCGGGCATGACTTTGCTGACGGTGATTCCTTCTCGGATCTCGGTGCCAATTCCGTGGATCGCTCTGAAATAGTGATGATGACCATGGAGACTTTGGGTGTGCAGATCCCGTTTGCGGAATTTTCGGGAGCCCGGAACATCGGTCAGCTGGTTTCGATCATCAGTTCGAAGATGTAGTCAGGTTCCAAAAGTTTCTGCGGTCCTTCCTGGGCGTGGCTTGCTGAAGCGTCCGTCGGCAATTGATTCGAGGGCGCGAGGGCATGAGGGCGCGCCGGAGCGCATCAGCGCGAGCTTGGTTCTTTCGTGCCTTCCGGCCCTCGTGCCCTCCAATGTTTGATTCGCGCACAAGCAAGCCGCCCAGAGGCGACCAAGCCTGCCGCAAACACTTCCGGCTCAGCAGTCTCCCGGCGTCAATGCGTCTGGCGCCTCTCGGCGCAAGCGCAGACGCGGACTCAGCGTTGCCAACGCGCGCACATAGGCGTCGGTGTAGACCCGAGCGCAAGCCTGCGACAGGTGCGAGTACTCGGGCAACTTCAAGCCCTGCATGTTCGGATAGTCCTCGAAATGGGCACCGGCGACCTGGGCCGTATTCAGCAAGTCATCCCATCCGATCGCTCGCGGCAGATAGCGCTCTTCCCCCATACGGAATTGAAACGCAGACGGCGGTCTGAGAAACAGCACCTCGCCACCGCGTGCGCGGATCTGCGCCACCGCCATCTTGCTGGCGCTCAGCGTGGCCTTGATCAGCGCGGGCTCCGGCACCTCGACCGGGTCATAGATCCATGCGCCGATGACCTGGCGTCGCAGGGCACGGTCGTTCTCCAGGCGCGGCCATAGCCAGGTCTGTCGATCATCACTGGATGACGCGATTTTCCAGACCTCGTCATGAGGCGAGCGGGCGCCGGCTCGCCAGCCCTGATCGACTCGGCGCAACAGTCGGCTGAGGCGATAGCTGTCGTCGAGAAAGGCCAGTTGGCGGTCCAGCAAACGATGGATCAAATAGCCGCTGCGCTGGGACGGTGACTCAAAGTGATAACGCGCCAGCGCCGCCTGCGCCGGGCCGATAGGGGTGCGGAAGTACAGCAGTTCGGATATGCCGACGATGGCCAGACCAGAAAAATCCGGGTCGGCTGCCAGATCCTCAAGCAGGGCCAATGCATTGCTGCCCGTCAAGGCCAGCTGGATCGGACGGATGCCGGTCAGGGCCTGGAATCGATCCAGATCGGTGTCGAACAGGATGCGCGAGTCGCCGACGATGACGATCTGGCCCGCGCCGGCATTCACGCGGCGCCGTTGTTCGGCCCAGGCCGAGGGACTGTCGCTGAGATCGCCAGCGACCAGTTGTTGCTCACGCATCTGCCATTCCCAGAGCGCGAGCAGCATCAGCGTGAGCAGCATCGCGCCAAGCAGGATCTGCAACCAGGATTTGGGCGGCAGCGGACGCTCCGGCACCGGCTGGGCCACGCCCGGCCGGTCGGCGGCCGTCAGGCGTTCAGAACTGGAAGTAGATGAAGGCATGGCCACTTCCTTGCTCGATGAGGATGGCAAAGGCCATCAAGGCCCAGACGCCCGAGAGCACTGTTGCCGGTACGCGCGCCAGCACCGATTCGAGTGTGCGCGCCCGCATCCAGCAATGGCACCCGACGATGCCGCCCACGATCAGGATGACGCAGAGCACATCGATGCCAGCGAGCAGGGGTGCAGCATTGGGATGAAATCCGAACATCCCGGCCAGCATGCTCCCGGCTCTATCAAGGCTGTCGGCACGGAAGAACACCCAGGCGATATTGACCAGAACGAAAGTCAGTACGCCGAGCGCGAAAAGCGCCAGCCGCCCAGGTTCATATTCGCAAAAGCGTTGACGCAAACCGCGTTCGACCGCCAGATACACCCCGTGCAAGCCACCCCAGGCCACAAAGGTCCAGTTGGCACCGTGCCACAGGCCGCCGATCAGCATGGTCAACATCAGGGCGAGGTAAGTGCGCACGCGACCATGGCGGTTGCCACCCAGCGGAATGTACAGATAGTCGCGCAGCCAGGACGACAGCGTGATGTGCCAGCGTCGCCAGAAGTCCGAAAACCCGATCGCCGCGTAGGGAAAACGGAAGTTGTCCGGCATGGCGAAGCCCAGACAGAGTGCCGCGCCGATGGCGGTGGTCGAGTAGCCGGCGAAATCGCAGAAGATCTGGCCGCTGAAGGCCAGGGTGCCGATCCACGCGTCCAGTGCGCCGGCCGTCAGGTGGGTGTCGAATACCGTTTGCGCGGGCTTGGACAGAAAACCATCGGCCAGCACGATCTTCTGGAACAGGCCCAGCGTCATCAGCGCCAGACCAAAACCCAGTTGTTGGCCCGATGCCCGCCTCGGCGTCTGGAACTGCGGCAGCAACTCGCTGGCGCGCATGATCGGTCCGGCCACCAGATGCGGGAAAAAGGTCACGAACAGCGAGAAATCCAGCAGCGAGCGGCTGGGCTGTGCGCGCCGCAGGTACACATCTAGCGTGTAGGAGAGAGTGGCAAAGGTATAGAAGGAAATGCCCACCGGCAGCACGATGTCGTAGCTCGGCGGCTGATAGTCGATGCCCATGCTGGCGGCCAGTAACTGCGTGTTGCGCAGCAGGAATTCGCCATATTTGAACCATCCGAGCATGCCGAGGTTGGTGCTGAGCGAGAGCAGCAGCCAGGCGCGTCTGCGCCCTTGGGTGCTGGCGTCGGCAATACGTCTGGCGGCCCACCAGTCGACCAGCGTGGAGATCCAGAGCAGGATGACGAAGGGTGGGTTCCAGGCCGCGTAAAACAGATAGCTGGCCAGCAGCAGATTGATCTTGCGCACTGTCCAACTGAGCGGCAGTGCGTGCAACATCAGCACGATGGCGAAGAACACCACAAAGGTCAGCGAATTGAAGACCATGCACTTCCTCGCGGCTGCCGACCCAGCGCCGGCTCGCCCGGGCCGCGCCAGAATTCAGGAATTCGGCTGAACATGCCAGAGGAATCCGTTTCGCACAGGCTGGAGGCCATGAGTCTCGCGCTGCAAGAGATCATGCCGACGGCCATCGAATGGCAGATCGAAGTGATAGATGCTGATGATCTGGAAATACGCGCCGCCGATGCCGGTATCGTCGCCTACGCCGACGATCTGCGCGCATCGCGTCGGCGCGAATTTCTGGCGGGGCGACTGGCCGCGCGAGCGGCGCTGCAGCGCCTCGGTTGCCATCAGCCAGCGGTCGGGATGGTCGACTACGCGCCGGTCTGGCCTGCATCCTGCTGCGGCTCGATCAGTCACAGCGGCGGTCTTGCCATGGCCATCGCCGGCCACCGGCCGCCGTGGCGAGCGCTCGGTATCGACATCGAGCTGCATCTGGCAGAGCGTCGACAGCGCGTGGTTCGTCGCGTCATGACCGCAGACGAAGCCCGAGTCGCCGAGCAATCGCCCGACCCGTGGGTGTGGACGCGGGTCTGGGCAGCCAAGGAAGCGGGCTACAAATGCTGCAGCGCCCTGGGCGCCGAGTTCCCGCTGGAGGCACTGGTGCCGATCTGGCACGAGGATGGCCGCGGCCTCATCGAGGTCCTGATTGACGGCCAGGAAGTCCGTCTGGATCTGGTGTCTCGGGCTCTGGGTGATCTGATCTGGGTATTGGCGAGCAGCCAGCTCGCCGATGGTTCTCCGGTGAGCCGCGCGCCGGCCTGACCGGTTCGACCGAAGGGTTTGCGCAGCTTGCCGATGATGTCGTGCCAGTCATTCGGGTTCTTCGCCCTGGAATCTGCGTTCCACCTGACGCAGGTCAGGGCGATCTATGCGGGCCGGTTCCTAGACTGACTCCAGTTTCTTTGGAAAGTGGAGTGCATGCGGTGGACACGACTCGCAAATTGTGGATAGGACTGATCCTGCTGCTGGTCTCGGGATTTGGCGTGCTGTTGTGGATGGGTGGGGTGATTCATCAGCAGGCGCCACCGATGCCCGCCAGGATCGTCAGTGAGAGCGGACAGGTGCTCTATACCCGGGCCGACATCGAGCAGGGGCGGCAGGTCTGGCAGAGCTTCGGCGGCCAGCAGTTGGGATCGATCTGGGGGCACGGCGCGCTGGTGGCGCCGGACTGGTCGGCCGACTGGCTGCACCGCGAGGCCGAGGCCATGCTCGAACTGGCGGCGCAAGCCAGCGATGGCCTCGGCTACGCCAGTCTCCCGGCAGGTGCACAGGCGCGCTTGCAGGCTGAAGTCCAGCCCTTGATGCGCAAGAACACCTACGATGCCGAGCGTGACCAATTGCTGGTCAGTGATGTGCGGGCGCAGGCGATAACGCAAGTCGCCGCACATTACGAAAGCCTGTTCTCAAGCGATCCGGCCACGCACGAGTTGCGCGTGGGTTACGCGATGCGCGAAGACACCGTGCCCGACGCTGAGCATCGGCATGCCCTGACCGGGTTCTTCTTCTGGTCGGCCTGGGCGGCCGTGACCGAGCGCCCAGGCGAGGCCATGAGCTATACCCAGAACTGGCCCTACGAGCCGCTGGTGGGCAATCGTCCGACTTCCAGCACCTTCATCTGGACCGTCTTCAGCATCCTGTTCATGATTGCCGGCATCGGTTTGATGGCTTGGCACTATGCCGTTTGGCATGGCAAGGAAGCGCCAGTGGTGCCGCCAGCGAAAGATCCGCTGGCAGGTCTGGTGGTGACACCCTCGATGAAGGCCACTGCCAAGTATTTCTGGGTCGTGATCGCCTTGTTCCTGGTGCAGATCCTGCTCGGTGCCATCACTGCGCACTACCAGGTGGAAGGGCAGAATGCCTACGGCTTCGCGCTGTCGGAGGTGCTTCCTTACTCGCTCACGCGCAGCTGGCATACCCAGCTGGCGGTGCTGTGGATCGCCACGGCCTGGTTGGGGACCGGTCTGTACATCGGGCCGGCAATCTCCGGTCATGAACCCAAGTACCAGCGGGCCGGGGTCAACTTCCTGTTCGTGTGTCTGCTGGTGATCGTGGTCGGTGCCTTCGCCGGGCAGTGGTTTGCGGTGATGCAGAAACTCGGTCTGGAACACAATTTCTGGTTTGGTCACCAGGGTTGGGAGTACGTCGACATCGGTCGCTTCTGGCAAGCCTTCCTGTGGATCGGCCTGCTGCTGTGGCTGGCACTGATGGGGCGCGCGCTGTGGCCGGCGATCACGCGCAAGGACGAGATGTCCTCCATCGTTGGCCTGCTGTTTCTCTCGGTCATTGCCATCGGCCTGCTCTACGGTGCCGGCCTGATGTGGGGCGAGCACAGTGCGTTGTCGATGGTCGAATACTGGCGCTGGTGGGTGGTGCATCTGTGGGTGGAGGGCTTCTTCGAGGTCTTCGCGGTGGCCGTGATCAGCTTTCTGTTCGTGAAGCTGGGCCTGGTCCGCGGCAGCACGGCAACCATCAATGTGCTGTTCGCCACCATCGTGTTCATGGCCGGTGGCATCCTCGGCACTTTCCATCATCTGTATTTCACCGGCACCACCACGTCGGTGATTGCCCTTGGCGCCAGCATCTCGGCGCTGGAGGTGGTGCCGCTGGCCCTGGTGGGGCTGGAAGCCTACGACACCTGGAAACATGGCCAGGCCACGCCCTGGATGCAGCGCTACCGCTGGCCCATCCTGTTCTTCCTGGCCGTGAGTTTCTGGAATCTGGTCGGCGCCGGCCTGTTTGGCTTCCTGATCAACACGCCGATGGCGCTCTACTACATGCAGGGCCTGAATCTGACGCCGTTGCACGGACACACAGCGCTGTTCGGTGTCTACGGCATGCTCGGCATTGGCCTGATGCTGTTCTGCCTGCGCGGACTCAAGCCCCAGGCGCAGTGGAACAACAGTGCGCTGGCCGGTGCCTTCTGGTCGCTCAACATCGGTCTCACCCTGATGGCGCTGCTGACCCTGTTGCCCATGGGTGTGCTGCAGTTGCAGGCGGCGCTGGAACACGGCTACTGGTACGCGCGTTCGGCCGAGTTCATGGGGCAGCCCTTGATTCATCTGCTGGTGTGGATGCGCGTGCCCGGCGATACCGTGTTCTCGGTGGGGGCCTTGCTGGTGGCCTGGTTCGTGTTCCGATTGTGGGTGGCACCCAAACGGGCACCAGAGCTTCCCGCGGCAGCCTTAGGTGCAAGTGCGGAATGATCTGAGCGCAAGATCCCGGCCGGCGGTGCAGCATTCGCCGCTGGCCGTTTCCTTGCGAGCCACCTGTTTCGGCCTGAAACTGCCCACGGGCCATGAACCCCCGGCGTCATTGCGACCCCGGACTTGATCCGGGGGAAGCAATCCAGGGATGTGCGGCGCTACCCTGGATTGCTTCGTCGCTGCGCTCCTCTCCATGAACCCATATCGCAAGTTGTTGATTTGCTGTTGTAGGTCACGATGCTCGCGTAGCGAGCTACGTGACGCAATTCGATGTCACGTAGTCCGCTGACGCGGACAACATGACCTACGACGGCGGGTTCATGGCCTGTGGGCAGCATCGGGCCGATACAGGCGGCTCGCAATGACGCATCAACAACTTGCGATATGGGTTCATGGACAGGGAACCGGACCAGTATCGCTGGCAGACACCGGGCGATCGGTGCTCGCTCACTCGCGATCAATCGCTGCAGGATGACCAGGTCATGATCGAGTTCTATCCACACATCAAATGGGTGCACATTGCCGCCGTGGTGCTCAGCGGCAGCGTCTTCCTGCTGCGCGGGTTACTGGTGCTGGCGGGCAGGCAGAATCTGGCACTGGCGATGCCCATGCGCCTGTTGAGCTACAGCATCGACACCGTCTTGCTGACCGCAGCGCTGATGTTGCTGTCGATCCTGCCGGGGGCCATGTTTGCCAATGGCTGGCTGACCACCAAGCTCTTGCTGCTGGTGCTTTACGTCGGCCTCGGGATGTTTGCGCTCAAGCGGGGACGCAGTGCTCGGGTGCGCCTGATCTGCTATCTGGCGGCCTTGCTCACCTATCTCACGATGGCCGGCATCGCCCTGGCCCATCACCCGCTGGGCTGGCTGATGTGGCTGCGCTGACTGGCGCGGTGACCGACCTCAGCTCATCCCTCGTCGACCAGCACGCTGGGTATGGTCCCCGGATACTGTCGGCGATAGGCGGCACGCTCATCGCGGCAATAGCCCGAGCCCATGGTGAAGCGGCGGCAGGTGTCGGGGCGCAAGTCATAGATGCTGCAGCACATACGCAGGGGATCCAGGGCGACGCACCAGCCATCCTCACCGCGGCCCATGACTTCCATGCCGTACTCGTTGACGTCGACAAAGGCGCGCGGCACCTTGTCTTCGGGCATGACGAAAACCGTCAGACGGCAACAGACTGCGT
This sequence comes from Rhodanobacteraceae bacterium, assembly GCA_024234055.1. Classification (NCBI taxonomy): domain Bacteria; kingdom Pseudomonadati; phylum Pseudomonadota; class Gammaproteobacteria; order Lysobacterales; family Rhodanobacteraceae; species Rhodanobacteraceae bacterium. Next base: position 394,715 of record JACKOW010000003.1, on the reverse strand, counting down.
CGCAGCTGCTGCAGTGCACGGTGGGATCCACCAGTTCATCGTCGTCGCGAAATTCGATAGCCATCGGCCATGATCGCCCATGGCTTGTGAACCGCAGCCGCGCCGGCTGGCGCTGCGCTCACCATGAACCCTGGTCGGGGCTCTGGCGCTAGCCGGAAAATTCGCCTGTGCGTGCTCGACGAAGGCGCGGACCTTGGGTGTCAGAAAGCGATGGCTGGGAAACACGGCATGAACCGGCACGGCGGCGGGCGACCAGTCCGGCAATACCCGCACCAGACGTCCCGCCACCACCTCGGGCTCCGCCAGCAACAGCAGGCTGTCAGCGATACCCAATCCAGCCACCAGCGCCTGACGCTGGGCATGGCGGCTGTCGACCCGCAAGCGCGGTGAGACATCGCCGAGGTCAGTCGATTCGCCGGGGCGCTGCAGGCGCAGACGGGAGGGCTTGCCGCCGGGTGCAAAACTGATCAGATCGTGATCGGACAGATCGGCCGGCGATTGCGGCATGCCGCGCCGCTGCAGGTAGTCGGGTGCCGCGTACAATCCGTAGCGCAGCTCGCCCAGGCGTCGTGCCGCCAGACGGGAGTCCGGCAAGGGGCCGACGCGAATCGCCAGATCGTAGCCTTCGTGGACCAGATCGACGATCCGCGAACTGCTGTCCACTTCGATCGCCAAGCGAGGATAGCGGGCGAGCAGGGCGCTTACCCAGTCGAAGGCGGCGATCAGCCCGAATTCCAGAGGTACGGTGAGCCGCAACAATCCCCGCGGCTCACCGTGCATGGCCTGGGCGATCTGTTCGGTGTCCTCGATGGCGGCAAGGATTCCGAGTGCGCGCTCGTGAATTTCGCGACCGATTTCCGTCAGATGCAGCGCCCGGGTGCTGCGCTCGAGCAGACGCACGCCGAGTTCGGCTTCGAGTTCGCTGACCTGTCGGCTGATTCTTGCCTTCTGGCTGCGAAGCAGCTCGGCGGCGCCGGTGAAGCTGCCGCACTGGACCACACTGACGAAAGCGCGCAGCGCCTGGAGGTTCATTGTTGTTCAAATCGGCAACAGTGGGTGTTCATTCAACCTATTTATCGCAAAACCTGCAATCCGGATACTGCTTTCATTCCCCGGTTGGAGATCGCGATGAGCCTGCAGGATCCGAATATCGTCAATGAGCAGCGCCGCAAGCGCATCGCCATCGTGATTGCCAATCCGAGCACCTCCACGGTGACCGGTTGGCCCGTGGGCTTCTGGTGGAGCGAACTCACCCACCCGTATCTGGTGTTCACCGAGGCTGGATACGAGGTCGAGATCTTCAGTCCGGACGGCGGCCCGTGCGTTGGCGATGCCATGAGCGACCCCAGCGATGCCAGCGGTTACAGCAAGACCGATCTGATCAGTCAGGGCTTCGTGCACACACCTGAATTGATGGCGCTGGTGGAGAACACGGCCGCCGTCGCTGCCATCCGTGTCGACCGATTTGACGCCATCGTCGTCGCCGGTGGTCAGGCCCCGATGTTCAGCTACGACAAGGCCACCGCGCTGCACGCGAAATTTCTGGAGTTCTACAACGCCGGCAAGGTGGCTGCGGCCCTGTGTCACGGCGTGTCCGTCCTGAACTACGTCAGGCTGCCCAACGGCGAGTTCCTGGCCAAGGGCAAGACGGTCACCGGCTTTGCCAACGTGGAAGAGGATTTCGCCGACGAGGCCGTATGGAGCTATGGCCTCTTGCCCCGCGATCAGCACCTGATGCCCTGGCGCATTGAAGACGCGCTGAGGCAGATCGGCGCCAACTATGTGCAGGCTGGACTCTGGCGCAGCTTTGCCGTGCGCGACGGCAATCTGATCACCGGCCAGCAGAACTTCTCGGGTGCGGAGACGGCGCGCCTGATCATCGAAGCCCTGGGTCGCTGAAGGAGCAAAGCCATGAATATCGCCATCCTGGGTGCCGGCAATGTAGGCCAGGCACTCGCCCAAAACCTGATCCGACTCGGCCATCAGATCGACTTCGGCGTTCCCGAGCCCCAGAAATATCGCGAGCTCGCCGAGGGCCTGGGTGCAGGGATTGGCCCGGTTGCCGAGGTGGTCGCCAAGGCCGAACTGGTCATTCTTGCCGTGCCCTATGCGGCTGCGCTGGACATCGCCGAGTCGCTGCCCGACTGGCAGGGTCGCATCCTGATAGACGCCAGCAATCCGATCGCACCGGGCTTTGCCGGCCTCAGCGTGGGCACTCACACCTCGGCGGGTGAGCAGGTGGCCGCGCGTGCCCACAACGCCCGCGTGGTGAAGTGCTTCAACGTCACCGGCGCCGAGAACATGGCCAATCCCGGAGCCGGGGAGGGTGCCGTATTCATGCCGGTGGCCAGTGACGATGACGCCGCCCGTGCAACGGTGGTGGCCCTCGCCCAGAGCATGGGTTTCGACGCCATGGACGCCGGGCCGCTGTCAGCGGCGCGTTACCTGGAACCCTTCGCGATGACCTGGATTCATCTGGCCTACGCCCGCGGTCACGGTCGCCACTGGGCCTTCGCGCGCATCCAGATGCGCGGCTGAGCGCCTCACCCAAAGCCCTCAGCGCCGTCCCGATCCGTCTGCAGGCACGGGTGGTCTGACAGACCTTGCCGACGCTGACTGCAGCGACGGTCGAATCCTGGGTACATCGCCCCGCGGTGTTCGTTGATCAACCGCCGTGATCAGCTCGATCAGTGATCGCCCCGGGTGATGATCGGAAAGGTCCCCGGGGCCTTGTCCAGCAGTCGGAAGAAGCGCGCCAGGTCGATGCGGCTGCCCTCGATATCGGTGTCATCCGACAGCAGCAGGTCGCTGGCGCCGGCGCCGCCGGTGACCATGCGCAGGAAAAAATCCTTGGTCAGCGTGAGCGTGGCGTCGGCTTGCGGATCGGGGGGTGCCCGGTGGTGGTGAAGGACCGCGTTTTCGATGGTCAGCACATGGCTCTCACCCAGGTCGGAGAACACCAGGTTGATCGTGAGTTCGACATCGGCAGCGTCGGGGCCGTTGAGCGAGGCCGCCATGGCATCGAGGAAGCGCTCGATCGGTGCGTGCTTCAACACGTCGATCAGCATGGCGCGACTGATGCCCTGTTCCGGCGGGCCCGCGCGCAACTCCAGCGCTCCACTCAGGTAGACATTGCGCCAACTGGCGGCCTCGGCCATGTAGCCCAACTGTTCGAAGCTGCGCGCCAGCAACTCGCGTGCCGCGCGTCATCGGCATCGGCGTATACGGCGTGCTTGAGCAACTCCGCGGCCCAGCGGTAATCGCCGGAATCATAGGCGCCCTGAGCGGCGAGGAGCAGGCGCTCGGGTCCTCCGGCCAACGCCACATAGCGGCGCGCCACTTCTACCGGCGGTAGCGGATCGAGGTTGGCCGGGTTGGCGTCAAACCAGCCCAGATAGAACTGGTAAACCGCCTTCGCATTGTGGCGAACAGTGCCATAGTAGCCGCGGACGTTGAGGTAGTGATCCAGTCCGGGCGGCAACTGCAACTGCTCGGCGATCTCGCTGGCGCCCAGGCCAGCGTTCATCAGGCGCACGGTCTGATCGTGGATGTAGCGATAGCTGTCGCGCTGCATGGTGATGAATTCGGCGATGCGCGGCTGGTCCCACACCGGCCAGTGGTGCTGGTTGAACAGCACCTCGGCCTCGGCCGATTGCGCCAGCGCGGCATCCAGGAAACCCGCCCAGCTCAGGGCGTCGCGGACCTTGGCGCCGCGCAGGGTGTAGAGGTTGTGCAGCGTGTGGCTCATCAGTTCGGCGCCGCAAAAAGCCTTGAGCTCGGGCAGATAGAACACGAACTCCGAGGGCGCTTCGCTGCCGTTGACGCCATGGAAGACAAAGCGCAGACCGTCGATGACCAGTTCCTGGTCGGTGCCGCTCACGGTGATGGTCGGGGTCAGGATGCCCATGCGACCGAAAGCCACCGCCTTGCCCAGGCCATTGTCGACCAGTCCTCTGGCATCGCGACTGAGGCGACTGCCGTACATGTACATGGCACGCCGACCCATGGCTGTACCCATCAGCACGTTTTCGCTGGTGGCTTCCTCCATGAATCCCGCTGGGGCCACGATCGGTACCTGTCGTGCCGCCGCTTCCTCGGCCGAAATCACGCCCAGAGCGCCGCCGAAATGATCGGCGTGGCTATGGGTGAAGACCACCGCCGAGACTGGCTTGTCGCCCAGGTGCTGGCGGGCGAAGGCCATCGCTGCTGTGGCCGTTTCTCGCGCGGTGGCGGTGTCGACGACGATCCAGCCGGTGTCGCCCTCGATCAAGGTGATATTGGCCAGATCAAAACCGCGCAGCTGCCAGATGCGCTCGCTGACCTGGTACAGGCCGATGTGATTGTTGAGCAGCGCCTGGCGCCACAGGCTTGGGTTGACCGTGGCCGGCGCCTGTCCCTGGACAAAGGCGAAGGCGTCATAGTCCCAGATGACATCGCCGGCCTCATTCTTGACCTGGCCGACAGGCGCGGCGATGAAACCGCGCTCGGCGTCGGCGAAGGAGGGCGGGTCGCTCAGGTCCAGCGCTGCGGCCAGTTCGGCGTTTGCGCGGGCCACGCGCTGACTGGCCTCACCTGCCGTCGGATTGGGATTCTCCGAGGTCGAACAGGCAGCCAGGAGGATTGCCATCAGAGGCAGAACTGCCGTGCGAGGCAAGAAGCCAGGTGGGGTCAATGACATTCGGGTTCCTGTCGACGGGATGGCTGCCTGCTGATCTTGGCTCTTTTGCCGGGTCGGCGTCCAATCGCTCTGGCGAGCCCCGTCTTGCTTTCACCCGTCCACAAGGCAGGCCGCAGCTTCAGGCCGGCTCGTCTTCTGGCCATTCGCAGAAATAGCCATCGAGTTGCAGAAGCAGTTCGTGAAATTCGGCGCTTTCATCATCGGCCTGCTCGTCGATCTCGCGCACGGCGATCAAGCCGATGTCGATGCGATCGCGCTCTTCCTGCTCGGGCGTGCGTCCGTCGGCTGTCCAGTTGCGCATGGCCTGCAACTGCGCCAGCACGGTCTGGTAGGGGCCGAAGGCGGGAACATGCTCGGCGCGGGCCTTGGCGATGGCGATGGTGGATTCGAGCACGTCGAAGAATTCGGCGCGGGATTTGATGTACCAGCTCATGAGGGCTCCAGGTTACCGTGGTGTTTGTCCAGATCTGCGGGGTCGCGTGCGGGGATGAGGCCGCCGTGTTGCCGGTCTGCCGCCCGGCGACCGCATTGTCTGATACGAAAGTCCGAGGCAAAGGCTGCCAATGAGCGAGCCACGCCGACGGCCTGAATCAGGCTGGTGGCGGGGCAGGGGAGCGACGCGCCACGGCGGTCAATCCAGGGCGCTTTGCTGGTCCTTGGCGGAACGGGATGTGCTCGCGGTCGGATCCATCTGCTCGATGGTGCTGCGCAAACGGCGCAGGGTAGGCGAATCGGCGATCCATCGTGACCGATAGATCTGTTCGGCCTGCACCCACAGCGGCAGGGCCTGGCGGGTGTCGCCCTGAGCCTGCTTGAGTGCCGCCTCCAGCTCCAGCCAGCGCGCCTGATCCACGGGGGTCGCGCCGGCAGGCAAGGGCAGGCGACTCTGCTGCAGCGACTGATCAGCGCCGGCGAGGTCGCCCTGCGCCAATCGCAGGCGCGCATCCAGCCAATACCAGCGCATCGCGGCCCGTCCGCCCATCCGCAGTGCGATCACTCGCAGAGCCTCTAGCCCGTCGCCAGCTTCATTCCGGCGATTGGCCCCGAGATCGGCATCGATCTGGTTGAGGCCCACGGCCACGCAAGGCACGGCATCCTTCGATTCCGAACAGGCCAGTTTTGCAGCGATGGCGAGTTCCCTCACGGCTTCGTCGGCTTCGCCGTTTCCGAGCAGGGCCAGGCCCAGCGAATTGTGCATGGCCACGATGTTGCCGCTCTTGATGTCGTGACTCAGCGCAATCAGCTCACGGAATTCGTCCCGCGCCAGCACGAACTGGCCCAGCTCGGCGTGGGTGGTGGCCAGTTCCCAGATCAAACCCTGCGCAGCGGTGCTGGCCGGGCCGTGTATTTCATTGGCACGGGCCAGCGCGGCCGAAAGAACGGGTTCTGCCTCGGCCGATCGGCCAAGATCAGTCAGCACCCCGGCATATTGCTGCTCGACGTAAAGACGCACCGCTGGCGGCAGCTCCAGCTCCGGCATCTGGGTTCGACGAAGCGCCTCGGCGGCGTCGGCCATTGCCCGCTCGGGCTGCCCGGCTGCGCGCAGCACCGATACGCGACTTCCCAACGCCATGATCGTATCCGGCGAATTCGGGCCGGAACCCTGCTCATCCAGCCGGATGACCTCCAGGCTGATGCGATCGGCTGCGTCATGATTTCCCTGCGCGAATTCGTAATCCCGCAAGAACTCCAGGGCCTTGGCCAGAGGGAGCACCGCCGGCAAGCCGGCCGCACGAAGCTCGTCGATGGACGCGTTCAGTTCCGGCAATGCTTCCGCACGCCCATCAACCACCAGGCGGTAGTGGGCAAGTCGCGACCGGGCTGCGGCGACCAGAATCGCGGTCGTGGTCGGATCCTTGTCCTGGCAGCTCAGCGCACGGCAGGCCAGCGCTTTCTGACCACTTTCAATGGCGGCCTGCAGCGCGCGTTCCGCCGCAACCCGTTCATTGAGCGAGACATAGGCCGAGCCCAACTTGGTCCAGAGCCGGGCCGCCATGGCGGGCGGCAGATCGGCATCCGAGGACAGACGCTGAGCGACGCCCGCGAGCAGGTCGGTGGCACGGGTATCGCCGCCGCGCGCGGTATAGGGATCGGCGCCCAGGAACACATCCTCAAGCATGCTCAAGGTGGTTTCGGTCTGTGCTTCGGACACGCGCAGCCTTTCCGCCTCACGCAAGGTGGTCACCAATCCCAGGGCGAGTGCACCGAGCACGGCAAGCGTGGCCAGAACCGATGTCCGATGGCGTTTCGCGAACTTGCCTGCCAGGTAGGTCCAGGAGGGGCCCACTGCGTCGACCGGCTGGCCGTGCAGATGGCGCCGCAGATCATCGGCCAGCGCGGCAACGCTGTCGTAGCGCTGTTCGGCCTCGTAGGCGGTGGCGCGATGGGTGATCCGGTCCAGGTCTCCGCTCAGTGACCGCGCCAGCCCGGCCACGCTGCTGCTGCGTTTCGTGGCCAGGGCCATCAATTCCGGATCGGTCGACGCTCCGCGCGCGCGGAAGGCAAGATCCAGTCGAGCGGGCGCTCGATAGTCCCGGGCATCGGGCCGCATCGGCCAGGGCAGGCGCCGCCCGGTCAGCAACTCCGCCAACACCAGGCCCAGCAGGTAGACATCGGTCTGGGTGGTGATCGGGCCGCGCTCGTACTGTTCGGGTGCCGCGTAATCGGGCGTCATCATGGCCATGGCACTGCGCGTGGCAGACTCGCCATCGACGTCGATCAATTTGGCGATGCCAAAGTCGAGCAGCTTCACCTGTCCGTCGGCCGTGACCAGGATGTTCCCGGGTTTGAGGTCGCGGTGAACGACCAGATTCTGGTGCGCGTAGATCACCGCCTCGCAGATCTGCAGCATCAGCCCCAGGCGGGCTGCCAGCGGCAACTGTCGACGGTCGCAGTAATCCAGCAGGGCTTCGCCCTCGATCAACTCCATGGCGTACCAGGGCCGATCGTCGGTCGTCATGCCACCATCGAGCAGGCGGGCAATGTGCGGATGATCCAGTCGCGCCAGGATCTCGCGCTCGCGCAGGAATCGTCGGACGATCTCTTCGCTGTCCATGCCGCGCTTGATCACTTTCAGTGCGACCGGCTTTTGCGAAATTCCCGACTCGGGCTGAGCTCGATAGACCACGCCCATGCCGCCGCTGGCAATGCGTTCACCCACCCGGTATCGGCCCACCAGACGGCCCGTCCAGACATCGACCAGCTCTGGCTCGCGCTCGCTGACAGTGCTGCGCAGCACGCGCTCGGGGCGATCATCCGCCGCCAGCAGGGCGATCACTTCCTGACGCAGGGTTTGGTCGTCGCCGCATTGGCCTTCAGCCCAGGAGCGGCGCCGCGATTCGGGTTCGTCGAGCGCCGCGCAGGCGATCTCCAGGGCCCGGCGCATCAGCTCCACGCTGGCCGGTCCGCTGTTCCCCGCCGAGATCTGGGAGTCGTTGAAGATGGCTATGGTCCTTGCGCGGGGTGCCGTTCATCCGGGCACAGGCGTCTGGACAGCCCGGTCCATCGCATCTGGCCGTGGGTCACGGTGCTGCGAGAGGTCGATGGAGGTCTGGAACTGCGCAAATTGGCCTCAACGGTGGTCTGGTGCCGGGTCGCCCCTACTCAGGGGCCATCGATTTCACCAGGATACATGCGCGCGGTCCGCCACTGGCGAAACACGGTGCGATCCGACGTGCCGTTGAGCTCGGCAATTTCCGGAATGGTCAGTCCACCGAACAAGTGCAATTGCGCCAGGTTCGCCAGACCTTGATCGATCTTCGCCAGTTCGCTCATCACCTGGTCCAGCGCCAGAACGTCGAAAGGGTCATCGCCGTGAATGTCATCGGCGGCGCTCAAGGTAATCGGCTGGGCGCCGTCGCCACGCTTCTGGGCATTGCGGTGGCGCGCCCGGTCGATGAGCACCTGGCGCATCGCCCGTGCGGCCAGATTGCTGAAATGGGCACGGTTCTCGATGGACAGGGCGCGCCCTTGCAGGCGCATCCAGGTTTCGTTGACCAGTTCGGTGGTGCACAGTGTCTGTCGCGGTCCTGCTCGCAGCATCAGGTGCGCCCTGGACTTGAATTCGTCGTACAGCCGCGCGAACAAGCGGTCACTGGCGGCGAGGTCGCCGGACCGGATGGCGTCAATCAAAACCGATATGGTCTCAGCTTCCGACACGGCAACTTGATCAGGCAGGCTCACATTATTTGACCACGCGTACTCCCGATTGCCTACCACGAATGAACTGGCTGCCAAGGGCCATTCACCCTTGATCGCGCACAGGCCCGATCGCGCCATTGGGCGCGCCAGCGGAACGACGTTGGGCCACTGACAGACACTCAAGTGCAGGGCGCGTCGCCTGCGGGCGCGCGTGCGCTGACGCCTGCTATTGAGTGAGACCGATGAAGCGTTGGTGGTCGGGATTGCCGACGGCATGATGGCGGATCCGGCCTACTCGAAGCCATCGGCAAACAGCGGGTCCGGCAGAGTGCCATCGACCACCGCCAGGCAAGTGCCAACTTCAGACGTGTCGCCGCCCACATGGGTGGCTGTCGCCGAGACGTGGCCGAGGAACGCGGAGTAGCCGGGTACCGTCAATTGGAAGTTCGCATTACCCTGGCCGTCTGCCGTGACCACAGTTCGACCCAAGGGGACATCCGGCACGCCGCGATTGGCGTGATTCACATCGCAGTCAATGCCGAAATAGACGTCGATGCGATAGCTCTCCAGAGGGGTACTGTGCAGGTTGCCAGTCACGTCGATCAGAGCGTCGGCCCCGGGGACCGCGCTCGGCACGTGGCCGGTGGCGGCAGCTGATGGTGAGTTCCACGGATGTCGCAGGGCTTGAGTCAGAATCGGGTAGTTCTGCAGATGATTGGGGCCAGATCCTGGATTCGTGCTCTGGTTTGCGGTGGCACCGGCAGTAGACAGATCAATGGCGATATCACCGTTGAAGCGGATTCGATTGCCCATCACCCGGTTGGAACTGCCGCCACTGGGCGTGATCCAGACGCCGGCTGCACCGTTGCGGGCAATGGTGTTGGCACCATAACTGCCCGACTGCGGTGCGCCGATGGTATTGCCCTGCGCACCGAAAGACAGTCCCACGCCCGCGGCGCCGTTGCCGGCGGGCAAGTCGAAGAAAGTTGTGCCGATGATGTTGTACTGCAGCAGATTGCCGCTGGAACCGGATCCGGAGATGTTGACGCCGTGGCTGGCGCTGTTGCCGATCAGATTGTACTGGAGCACGTTCTGCGGGGAATTGAAGATGTAGACCCCGGTGCCGTTTCCGCCAAGGCCGGCGCCGTCGGTCTGGAATCCAATGAGATTGTTGGCCAGCGTCGATCCGCCGCCGGCATTGTCCAGATACACGCCGACGCCGCTGCTGCCCGCTATCAGATTGGTGGCGGTGGGATCGTCGTAGCCACCAATGAAGGCGCCTCCCGAGGTGCCGGTAATGCGTATGGCATCGTGATTCGAACTGGTGAAGGGCACCGCGCCAAACTGATTGCCGGCAAGCCGATGTCCGTTGCCGGCCTCGATCTTGATCGCGGCATCGGTGAAGCCCGCGAACATCATGCCCATGACGGTGAGCCGTGCGTTGCCAGCTCCGCTGGGCACGTGGAAGGCGTAAGGGGCGGCGCCGCTGCCGTTCACCACCAGACACAGATTGGCATCAAAGCTGCCTGTTTGGGTATTCCCCGACCAGCCCTGCTGGGTGCGTCCATCGATGGTCACGTCGCCGGTGATATCCAGCATCGGCGTGCTCATGTTGACGATACGGGGACAGCTGCCGCTGATGCCGAAGCTGATCCTGAACGGTAGCCCGGACGCGTTTGCCGCCTTGATGGCCGCGCGCAGCGAACCGGTGGTCGGGCTGGCGTTGCTGCCGTTGTCGCCGCTGCTGGTTACCAGGAAACTCGACTGGTTCTGGACCGTGGCCTCATAGGCGCCGCGATCGATCAGGTTGCCGACAATGCGCTCGTTATGGATCAGATCCCTGGCGGGGAAGCCGTAGAACTGTTGCGTCGGACCGCTGTTGATGGCTGGCGAGCCGGCTGCCGGCACAAAGTTTCCGCCGGCAGCATTGGTGAACTGCGGGTTGGTGACCAGATCGCCCGGGCGCAGGGCAAAGCCCGCGGTGGTTCCGTAGATGTTGTGGCCGTAGAGCAGATTGGGGCTCAGGCCGGTGTCGTACCGAGTCAGGTTCAGGTCGGTGCCCGAATTGCCCCAGAGAATGTTGCTGACGATGCTGGTGTAGCGCTCGCTCTCGCGATTGTCGGTATCAACCAACACGCCGAAGCCGCCGTTGTTCATGGCCACGGTATTGTTGTCGATGGCCACGCGCGAGTTTCCACCGTACTTGAATTTGATGAGTACGGCGCCTGCGCCGCCGCCGACCAGGGTGTTGTTGGCGACCAGATTGTTGGTCACGTTCATCTGCGAGGCGCTCATGTAGATCATGTTGTGGCCGGTGTTGCCCAGGAAGCGGCAATGCCGCACCGAATAGGTTTCCTCATCGCTGTCGCCGAGCAGATCGGTCAGTTCCAGAACGGACTTCCCGGCTGGCGCCTTGAAGCCAGTGAAGGTGATGCCCTCGACAGTCGCCGTGGCATCGTCGTTGAATCGGAACAGCAAGGCCGTATTGTCGGCGTTGCCCGCGTTGATGGTGGTGTTCAAGGGGTTGACCGTGCGGGCGGCGCAACCCGCCGTATAGCCGCCAAGCAATTTCAGACTGACGACACTCGGATCTGAGGTATGGGTGGTCCCGACCAGGCCGCTGCCCACGTTGTAGGTGCCTTGCACCAGCTTGATCGTCAGCGTGCCGTCGTTCTGGAAGTCGAAGCTGTCGACTGCTTGAATCAATCCCGCGACGGAATTGACGCAGACGGTGTCTGCCCTGGCAGTTCCCGTCGCCAGGACCAGGAAAATGAGGAGAGAGCGAATTGCGCTGCGCATGACAGGTATCCGGTGGTTTTACCGGTGATACGCAAGCGGCTGGCAAACACTGCCAGGTCCGCGGGAGCCGTCGGGCGGGCAGGCACGTCATCCCGATCGGATTCGGACAGTGAAGCATCTGATGGCGAAGGACAGGCCGCGCGGTGCTGGCATTGCCAACCGAGCCCGGAGAGAATCAGAGCCTTGGGCGGCTATCCGCGATTTCAGGGTGTAGGAATGATGAAGACCTTTAGATTGATCTCTCTGTTTGTGGCATTGGCCTTTGCGCTGGCGGCCTGCAACACCATGCAGGGCATGGGCAAGGACATCAAGAAAGCCGGCGAGAAGATCGAAGATACGGCCAAGAACTAGCGGCTCCGGCGCGGCGAGCCCGCGTCGACATACTCAGAGCTGGGTCGCGAGGGCCGCGGATCTGCGCCGCGGCCTCAGGCTCCAGCGCACCGCCAGATAGCAGATCAGCAGCGAGGCCAGCAGCCAGAGACCGCCCCAGAGCCAGGTGCCGCCGCCAAACTCTTCAGCCAGCATGCGCGCATCGGACTGCAGCTGAGAGCGCTCGATGGTGTCGCTGAAGATGTCGCGCGGCACGTACAGCAGGCTCATCACGCCAATCAGTCGCAGGGAGAAGTCGCTGGCTTGTTCCGGCAGGAAGCGGGCGATGGCCAGCAGCGCCACAGCCATGGCCATGCCATAGCCGAATCCGAACAGATTGCGCATGAACAGCACGGTGGCGAGAGCCATGAACAGCGCGACCACGGCCAGAATGGCGCGGTCATGGCGACTGCGCATGCCGGCCACCAGCAATGCGGCGCCGATCAGCAAGGAGCCGAGGTAGCCGGCGCTCAGGATCAGGAATCGGCTGCCGCCGGCAGACAGTACCTCGCCGCCGCGCTCCACCGTGACCTGCATGGACACGACCTTGCCGCCGGTGACCAGCGTCATCAGTGCATGCGAGGCTTCGTGGAAGAACACCACCAGGATTTCCAGCGGGGCGGTCCAGGGACTGCCGCCCAACCACATCAACACCGCTGCCAGAACCGCTAGGCCCAACAAGGCCACGAGCGGGTGCTCTTCGATCTGTGTATTCGCAGGATTCATCAATCCTCGACAATCGGCGCTGAAAAAACAGTGCTCTGCTCAGCGCCGCATCGAAGAACGGCGCTCACCGTTGCGGTGAGCGCCAATTCGGAGGTGTCAGGGCGCGATCGCCTTGGCGACCAGAGCTTCGCCTGGAAGATTGTCATGCTCGCGCACCAGACGCAATTCCAGCCGACCATTGCCCAGATTGACCAGGGGCGCCTGTGGCGCACCATCGGTGTCGGGCTCGCCGGCGACGTTCTCGGCAATCACCACATCCTGGATCTCGGCGGTGCCGTAGTTCAATACCGACGATGCCAGCGCCACGCCATCATACCGACGAGTCAGCTGGTTGCCCTGGAAGGTGGTCGCGTTCAACCAGAGCTTGCCCCAGTTGACGATGGTGCCGGCGTCCCGCGATGCACCGGCCACGGTGTTGAAGCTCACTTCGCAGTGGCTCAGACGCATTTCGCCGTAATTTTCGACGATGGCCGACGCGCCGCGCGCGGTGCTGTCCACCAGCGCCACATTGCGCAATTCGACCGTGCCGTGATTGCGGATGGCGCCCATCGAGCCTTCGGCGAGCACGATCCGCTCAAGCTTGAGGTGTCCGGTTTCGGCGACGTGGAAAATCCGGAAATCCGCGTCGGAGTAGCGACGCAGTTCCGCACCGTTGCCGCGGATGACGATCGGCGAGGTGATTTGCGGCAACGCAGAAATCTGGTCGCCGTCGGTGACGGCATCCAGCACGTACAGGCCGCGCTCCAGCGTGATGATGTCGGCCTCAGGCGTCAGGTTTGCTGCCTGGATGGCAGCAACCAGCCCTGCAGTCGAGTCGACCGGAAACACCGTCATGGCCGAGGCGGTCGAGCTCGCCAGGCAGGCAGCAATGGAGAGCGCAACCGCGGTGCGTACGTTGATCATGGAGTCCCCTGGAACGAGCTGTGGCGTATGAACCGATGATGAACCACAAGGGATAGTGTGATCTACCTAAATGTCCCGGTCTGTGACGCAAATCGCAGCAGCGGGTCAATAATTCCGACAAGCGGCACTGAGAGGCGCTCTTGAGCAGTGTGACGGAAGCGTGCCGGACTGTTTCAGCACGCTTCACGATCTCGGCCGTGCCGTAGGTCACGTTGACCCGCAGGGTCTACGTGACAGCTCGGCGCCGGGGGGGCACGAGGGCACGAGGGCACGAGGGCGCGAGGGCGAGAGGGCGAGAGGGCGAGAGGGCGAGAGGGCGAGAGGGCGAGAGGGCGAGAGGGCGAGAGGGCGAGAGGGCGAGAGGGCGAGAGGGCGAGAGGGCGAGAGGGCGAGAGGGCGCGAGGGCGAGAGGGGGCGGCGCGAGGGCGAGGGGCGCGGGGCGCGAGGTGGCTGGGCGATTGCGAGGGCGACGGATCTTGCGAGAGGGCGAGAGGGCGAGAGGGAACGAGGGTGAGAGGACGTGAAGGGGCCGCGATCTGGGCGCGGAGTGGCTGTTGCCTGCGATTGCCTACGGATTCTTGCCGCCGGCGACGCTGGCACTGAGGCCGTCAGAACGCGCGCAGAAAAAAGGGCCGCCTTGCGGCAGCCCTTCGAATTGAAGCAAGTTTGGCGTCCCCAAGGGGATTCGAACCCCTGTTACTGCCGTGAAAGGGCGGTGTCCTGGGCCTCTAGACGATGGGGACTAGAGTTTTTGGTGGAGCCAGACGGGATCGAACCGTCGACCTCTACAATGCCATTGTAGCGCTCTCCCAGCTGAGCTATGGCCCCACAGCTGAGTCCGCCAAGATAGAGTTGTACCTGAAGCTCTGTCAAGCGTTTTCTTGTCTCAATTTGTAGGCGGTGAGTTCTGCAGCGATGGCGCCGCTGTGGCTGCATACGGCATGCTCCGGACTTGAAGTCTGGCGAGTCCAATCATGGCTGTTCGATTCCTGCAACTGGATGTGTTCTGTACGCGGGCGGGTGGTGGCAATCCGCTGGCGGTGGTGATTGGTGCCGATGACTGGCCGGAGCCAGCCTTTCCAGGCCTTTGCGCGCTGGACGAATCTGGTGGAGACCACCTATCTGCTGAGGGCGTCGAGTCCTGGCGCCAGCTATCGTTTGCGCATCCATACGCCGGAGCGGGAGATTCCCTTTGCCGGGCATCCGACGGTGGGGAGCGCCCACGCCGCTCTGCAGTGTGGGCTGGTGCAGCCGGTTTCGGGGCTGTTGGTGCAGGAGTGTGGTGCCGGCTTGCTGCCGATTCGGGTCGACGGGTCAGGGAGGGGGCGGCGCATCTTCGTCAAGGCACCGCCAGCGACCGTGCTGATCGACGGCATCGAGGCTCGAAGCCGGGTCGGTACGCTGCTGGACGGCTTGTCGCTGGGCGCGCTGGGTGTGGCTTTTGTCGAGGGCGGACGACGCTGGTGGTTGGCGGAACTGGCCGAAGAGTCGGCGCTGCGCCACTGGCGGCCGGATCACCGGGCGATCGGCGAACTGGCGCGCGCCAGCGACAGTCTGGGCCTGTGCGTGTTTGCGCGTTCGGCGCAGGGCGGCTACCAACTGGTGGTTCGCGCCTTTCCGGCCGGCGTCGGCATCATTGAGGACCCGGCGTCTGGCGCCGCCAACGCGCTGATTGCGGCCTACATCGCGCAAGCCGAGCCGCAGGGGGCGCTGGCGCGCGGCTACCGGGTGAGCCAGGGCCGTGAATTGGGCAAGGATGCAGTCATTGATGTCGAGATCGATCTCGATGGACAGCCCTGGGTGGGTGGCCAGACCCAGACCGTGATCGATGGCGCCCTGGACTGGCCGCTCAGCTGAGTTCTTCCATGCGCAGGCCGCCGTCGCTGTCGGCGGGCTGGTTGAGGCGGATGCGCAGGGCCAGATCGGTGCGTGAATCAGCGTGTTCCAGCGCCTGATCCAGACTGATCAGGCCTGCGCTGTGCAGTCGGAACAGGGATTCGTCGAAAGTCAGCATGCCGAGCTCCAGGCCCTGCTTCATCGCCTCCTTGAGCATGTCGACTTCGCCATTGGCGATCAGCTCGGCGATGTGGGTGCTGCGCAGCATCAGCTCCACCGCCGGCAGGCGCTTGCCGTCAAGGCCCTGGATCAGGCGCATCGAGATCACCGCCTGCAGATTGAGGGAAAGGTCCATCAGCACCTGATGCCTGGCGCTGTCCGGGAAGAAATTGATGACCCGGTCGATGGCCTGATTGGCGTTGTTGGCGTGCAGCGTCGACAGGCACAAATGGCCGGTTTCGGCATAGGCGATGGCCTGCTGCATGGTCTCGCGGTCGCGGATCTCGCCGATCAGAATCACGTCCGGCGCCTCGCGCATGGCGTTCTTCAGGGCGTTTTCGTAGGACAGCGTATCGATGCCGATCTCGCGTTGATCGACAATGGACTTGCGGTGGTGTGCAGATACTCGATCGGCTCCTCGATGGTCAGGATATGGCCGGTATGCGTGCGGTTGCGGTAATCGATCATCGACGCCAGCGCCGTGGACTTGCCGGAGCCGCTGCTGCCCACCACCAGGATCAAACCACGCGGCAGCATGATCAGATCCTTGAGTTGGGCCGGCAGGTTGAGTTCCTCGATGCCCGGGATGTCCGCGCGTATGTGGCGAACGGCGATCGCCACTTCGCCGCGCTGGCGATAGACGTTGATGCGAAAGCGTTCGCCGTCGGCCAGGGTGTAGGCCAGATTCATTTCCAGGGTGTTTTGGTACTCGTGCTGCTGGGCCTCGCTCATCACCGAACGGGCCATTTCCGCCACCTGTGCCCCGGAGAGCGGGATGTCGCCCAGGTGCACGGTGTTTCCCTCGATCTTGATCGACACCGGGGCTCCGGCACTGAAGAAGCAGTCGGAGGCCTTTTGCCTGGCCATGAGCTGGAGATAGCTGTTGAAGTCTTTCACGGGCTGGGCTCCCTGGCACCCGGGCCGGGCATGGCGACGCATGGAATGAGTGTCCGCCCTGCGGCCCGCGTCGGCCTTGATCTGGATTCAGCCCGCCCTGGCGCGCGCAGATAGACTCAAGACCGTGGTCATGACGCAGGGGGCGTCATCATGAACCAGAGTATCCATGAGTCTGTGGGTGCTGACGCCGGTGTCGCCGACACCGAAGCGGCGGTAGCCTGCCATTCACCGGTTTCGGACGCTGCACCATGGCCGAGCCCTGACTTCGTCGAGGGCATGACGCCACTGGTGATCGGACAGGCCGAGCGCCTGCTGCCCTTCGAGCTGCGGCTGCGCGGCGGCATGCAGCAGCAGGGCGGATTGCTGTCGCTGCGCTCCATGGCCGATGGTCTGTCCTTGTTGCTGTGCCGCGACCAGAGCAATCTGGAACGGGTGACCATCCCGGGCTCCCATCTGGTTGATATCCGGGTGAGTGCGAGGAGCGCCACGGCGCCACCGCCAGTGGAGCCACTGGCGGTCACGCCGGTCCCAGCAGAAGCAGACGGCGATCCACGCTGGATAGCCGACCGCAGTCAGTTGGGTGCCTATCTGGAGCATTGGCCCGACGATCCGGAACTTGCTCGCAGGCAGTTGCCGCGGGCTGAGCTGGGCCAGCTGGCAGAGGTCATGCACGGCGCCGATCTGGCGCGCGAGGCCTTGAGCCGCGCCGGCCGTTTCGGCTTGCCGCTGCTGGCACCGGAGTTGCTCGAAGCGGACCCGGCGGCGCTGGCCTTGCTGGCGCCGGCGGTGGCTCGACGCCTGATGGCGCTGCCGCTGCTGGTGCGCGGTGGCGTGCTGGCCCTGGCCGTGGCCGATCCGGCGCGTGCCGGGCTGAACAACCAGCTCGAATTTGTCACCGGCCACCGTGTCCTGCTGCTGCTGTGTCCGCCAGGTCAGGTGGAAGCCGCCATCGGCCGTCACTATGACCGCCTCGAAGACCGCGAACTCATGCAGGCGCTGGGCATCCTGGGAGGGCGTGAGCACGAAGGCGCAGACGCCACCCGGGAGATGGAGCGGCTGTCGAGCGAGCAACCCGTGGTGCGACTGGTACATGATCTGATGGAGGCCGCGGCCCGAAAGCGGGCCTCGGACATCCATGTGCGCCCTGGCGACCAGCAGGTCGAGGTGCTGTACCGCATCGATGGTCTGCTGCATGTGGTTCGCCGCATGGACCGGGCGCTGCTGCCTGCGGTGGTCAGTCGCATCAAGGTGCTGGGCGGCATGAACATCGCCGAGCGGCGATTGCCGCAGGATGGGCGGGCCAGTCTGGCCTTCAACGAGCGACTGATCGATCTGCGGATCTCCGTCCTGCCCACGGTCGATGGCGAGAGCGTGGTCATCCGCTTGCTGGATACCGCGCAATCGCTGCGTGATCTGGACTCGCTCGGGCTGTCGCCGGACGACACCGTGCGCCTGCGCGACGTACTCGCGCGCAGTCATGGCATGGTGCTGGTCACCGGGCCCACGGGCTCGGGCAAGAGCACCACCCTGTACGCAGCCATCAATCAGGTGCGCCACGAGTCGATCAACATCGTCACGGTGGAGAATCCGGTCGAGTACCACATCGCCGGCATCATGCAGATCCAGGTCAATCAGAACATCGGTTTCACCTTCGCACGCTGTCTGCGCAATATCCTCAGACACGATCCCGATGTGGTCATGGTGGGCGAAATTCGCGATGCCGAGACCGCCACCATCGCCACCGAGGCAGCATTGACTGGTCACCTGCTGCTGTCCACGCTGCACACCAACAGCGCCGCCACTGCGGTCACCCGCCTGCTCGATCTGGGGGTTGAGGCCTTCCTGCTCCGATCAACCCTGCTGTGCGTGCTGGCTCAACGCCTGGCACGACGCAACTGCCCGCATTGTCTGGTGGCCGACCGTCATGATCCGCACATGGCGGAGGTGATGGGCGCGCAGGCCGATGAGAGCTTCTATCGCGGCCAGGGCTGTTCGCAGTGCGAGGGTACCGGCATCTCCGGGCGGGTGGCGGTCTATGAACTGATGACGGTTGATGCCGGCCTGCGGCGCCTGATCGAGCCGCACGCCGATGCCGATGCCATTCACCGCCACGCCCTGGATCAGGGCATGAGGACCATCAGCCAGCACGCGCTGAGTCTGGCCCGTGGCGGTACCATTACCCTGGCTGAAGCCTTCCGGATTCACGTCGATTGAGGTGCGTCATGGCGTTTACCTTCACTCCCGAACAACGCGATGCATTCTTCCAGGCCCTCGGTCGCAGCGACAGCGCTGCCTGGCATCTGACCGAGGATGTCGAGGTGGCCCTGGGTGCCTATGGCAGCAGTGCGGACGGCGCCTCGGGTACATCACTGGGCGATGAACTGAAAAGTCTGCTGGCATCCGTCGCCACGCTGCGGGCGGCGCTGTATCCGCTGCCCGACCAGCTGCATCAATCAGGGCTGGTGGGCATTCTCGACGGCGAACGTCTGGCCGCCGTCGGTCGTGATGCCGAGCGCATCGGTGAAGCGCTCGATCGTTTCAGCCTGGAATTGACCGATCTGCGCGCGCTGGTTAGCGCCTCGTTTCAGGGCAGCCGCTCGCCCGCCGAGCGTTTCCTGCATGCGCTGGGACAGGCCTATCGAAACCGCATGAATATCCGACCCACCGCGGCCGCCGAGGGTCAGTTCATGCGCTTTTACAAGGCAGTGACCGATATGGTCCGGCGGCGGCACAGCGATCTGGATGAACTCTGCGGCACGCTGGATGAGGGCCGATTGAACCAGATTCTCGACTCGGCGCACTCATCCTAGCCCGCATTTCTCACACCTGCGCGAGCAGATGCCCCCAATTCCCTGGTGGTACAAGGCGATTCCGACGCACGTACCAGTCACGGAGTGTTTGGCTGCATCTGCCCGCTTTGCGGACCTCGCTGGTTCTTTGCGACTATCGCGGCGTTGCTCCTCCTCGCAATGGAACCACCATTCCTCGTCGTCGCGCCTTGCGCTAGTCGCAAAGCCCTGCGCGATCTTCCGCAACAGGTGTGAGAAATGCGGGCTAGACGGGTGAATGGGCCCAGCATCTCAACAGCCCGAAGAGTCAGCGTGCCAGGGTCTGATCCTCAGCGAAGACGACCTTGATCATGCTGACGATGCCGGGAAGTTGCCCGGCGGCGGGCTCGAGGCGGCTTCGAGGAGGGACGCGCGCCTGCGCGGCCGCTCTTGTTCTTCTGGCGCCCGCAGCGCGGCGCCCTCTATGGCCGCCACCCGACACTGACCAAGGCCATGAATCGGGATCGGCGGTGGCGCGGTGCGCCAACGGACTCCCCAAGGCGGAGCTCGTATGGTCTAAAAGGCCAAAATTGGGTCGGATTCACCACTGCGTGCGAGGATTGCACAGTGCAAATGGCGTCCCACAGGCTCCGCGAGCGGCACAGATCTTGCGACACACCTGCTGAAGGCGCGTATCGCCCGTGACGGAAATGGAGGAAATCGATGAGCCACGGTCAAGGATCTGCCGGTAATGTGATTGCCGCTCTGGCAAGTTTCTTCGTCCCAGGGCTGGGGCAGCTGTTGCAGGGACGTTTTCTGATCGCCGTCGTGCAGTTCGTCATGGCCGCGGTGCTGTGGATCATCCTGCTCGGCTGGGTCATACACCTGTGGTCGATACTGGATGCCGCACTGTTCGACCCGCCGCGTCGTTATTACGCCTGAAGTCGAGGGCACGAGGGCACGAGGGCGAGAGGGCACGCAAGAGCAGCTTCGTCATCGCGCTGGACGTAGGTCACGTCGGCCGCGAAGCGGGCTACGTGACGGCACGACCGCCCTCGTGCCATCGCGCCCTCATGCCCTCGTGCCCTCGCGCCCTCATGCCCTCGCGCCCTCGTGCCCTCATGCCTTGCCGCCATCCCGCAGCCGTCGGCGGGCGGCGTCGATGGCGTCGTGGGTGCCGGTGAGAATCAGTACATCGCCCAGGATCAGTCGCTGGCTGCCATCGGGCGTCAGCACGGCGTCCTCGCCGCGACGGATCGCCAGCACCGTTGCCGCCGTCACTGCGCGCAGATTGATTTCGGCCAGCGAGCGACCGATCCAGGGATTACCCTCGCTCAGGGCAAAGGGCGCCAGATCACCCAGTCCCGGCAGCACCTGTTCCATCTGGTCCAGCGCTTCGGCCTGCTGGTCGGCGGTGGCGCCCGGCACGGCAACAGCCGCCACCAGCGCCTGAGCGCCGGCGCGTACATGTCCCTGCAATTGCGTGGCACTGCGCCAGAAGGCGTAGCCCGCCACCAGGAACAGCAGCAACAGCGGCAGCGTGCCTTTCAATCCAGGCAGGAAGGGTTGGACCAGCGCCAGGCAGGGCAGGGCCACCAGCACCATCAAGCCCAGTTGCAAGGCCACGACGAAGGCCCGCCGCGGCGCATTGGCGAAATCGACATGACCCTCTGGCGCGGCCGGCAAGGCCGCCAGTGCCAGGGCGCGTCCGAGCGCGCGAATCAGTCGGAACAGGCCGAGCACCATCGGCACCGCGAGAACCAGAAAGCCGGCGGCGACCACCCAGCGGGCGAAGTCGGCGATCGCCGGCACCTTGCGCTGGAGAAAGGCCGCCACCTCGTCTCCACCGACACTGGCGGCGATCAGCACCGCGACCAGCAAGGCCGCATCGAGAACGATCAGGCGGATCAGGCGGCCCACCCGGGTGCCCAGGGTGCCGCGCTTGCGGGCATCACCCAGTTGTTCGATCCAGCTGCCGTAGAGCGACACGAAAGTCTGCAGTGCGCGCGGCAGGCGGGCGTCTATCCACTCGCCAAATTGCCCGGAGTACTTCACCGCGATCGGTGTCATCAACGTGGTCACGCAGGACACGCCCACGGCAATCGGATAGAGCGAGGAATCGACCGCGCCCAGGCTGACTCCGAGCCCGGCGATGATGAAGGAGAACTCGCCGATCTGACCCATGGCCAGTCCGGCCTGGGATGAGAAACGCACGGCGCTGCCGGTGGCAAAGAAGCCCACCGCCACGCCGAGGAACTTGCCGAACACCACCAGCGCCGCGAACAGCGCAATCCAACCGGCCTGGGCCACGATCTGCGCCGGATCGATGGACAGGCCCACCGACACGAAGAACACCGCGGTGAACATGTCGCGCAGCGGTCGAATCTGGGCGGCAATGCGCTTGCCCTCGCCGGATTCGGCCACCAGACAGCCGGCCAGGAAAGCGCCCAGCGCTACCGAATACTCATAGCGCTGCGCCGCCAGCGCGGCGGCAAAACAGACACCAACCGAGGTCACCAGCGTGGTTTCCGGTCGCCGTAGCGACACCACGAAACGAATCAGGCGCGGCACCGTGACCAGCCCCACCAGCATGAGGATGGACAGGAAGATGCCCAGGCGCCCGGCCGCCGTGGCCAATCCGGCAAAATCGAAACTGCGGGTGGTCGCCAGCGTGGTCAGCAGGGCGATCAGCAGGATCGCGACGATATCTTCCATGACCAGCGCGCCGAAGACCTGCTCACGCAGCCGCGGGCTGACTTTCTGCTCTTCGAAGGTGCGGGCAATGATGGTCGTCGACGAGATCGACAGCATGGCCGCCAGAAAGGCGCACTCGATCGGGGTGAATCCAGCCAGCCGCCCGGCCAGATAGCCGAGGAACAGCATCAGCCCCATTTCCACCAGCACCACGGCAAAGCCGCGCGGGCCCACTTCTCCGAGCTTGCGCAGTGACAGCTCCATGCCGATGTAGAACATCAGCAGGATCACGCCCAGTTCCGACAGCGTGACGATCACCCCGGGATCGGCCACCAGCAGCGGCGGCGCATGCGGCCCGATCATCACGCCGGCCAGCAGATAACCGAATACGACAGGCAGGCGCACGCGCTGGCACAGCACCGTGGTGGCCGCGGCCACACACAGCACTACCGCAAGACTTTCCAGGAAGTGGGAATCTCCATGCATGCCCCATAGTAGCTTGCGGGTGTAGATCTTGCCCGCGTGGAACCGCAGAGCGAGTTTGCAAGCGCGACTTTGCCTTGTGTACGGAGCTGTGGTGTACGGCCGCAGACCTGGCTGTCTTCAACGGCTGCAGGATGCGAATTCAAAGCGGGTGGACAAAAGATGACAGCCATGAAGTCATTGCACAGCTCGTTTTGTGAGACCACGTTTCGACGTGGCCAGAATATCCTATCGTATTGAATCAAAAGAGATTACGCAGCGCGGGTAGGGGCGCTTCCGGTACCTCGGCGAGTATTGAACCAAGTCCGGTTGATGCCGGGCTGGCTGCTCTTTGCGCTTGCCGCCGCTGTCCCGCATCCGCAACATTCAACAGCCCGCCGCAGTTCATCCGAATTTTCCCAGACCATGCTGGATACCCGCGCCGCACCAACGATCATCCCCTTGCCTCGTGAGATCATTTCCGTCATGTCGCGCTGGCAGGCGGTGCGCAAGGGGTCGTGGTCCAAGGCTGCGGTTGCAGAAGTACACTCTGGCCTGCTCAGCGGCGTGCATCTTGCCGGCAACAGCGGGCGCGAACCCCTGGCTCGCGCGCTGAGCGATCTGGCCCAATATCTGGGCTTCCTGGTCGAGTCTGATCTGGCTGCACCCAATCCCACGCAGTGGCATCGATTGGCACAGTTGGAAGAGGCCACGCTGGGCCTGTTGCGCGCCGAGCGAGCCGGTACCACCAAGGTCGATCCCCGCAAGCGGATCATGGTGCTGGCACCGAAAACGCCAATGACGGCAGCATTGTTGACGCGTCTGGACACCAAGGAGTATCGCGCCGAACAATTTCTGACCGCGCAGCAGTTGCTGGCTCGAATCGATCCCATTGGACTCGCGGCGGTGTTGGTTGACCAGGAATTCCTCGGTGATCTGGGAGCCATCGCTGAGAAACTGGAACGCGCCCGCAGCGCCGAATCGCTCGGCGCCACCATCATCTTCATCAATCGCGGGCGCGATCTGGCAGCCCGGTCGATGGCTCTGGCGATGGGCGCCGACACGTCACTGGAAGGTGAGGATCTCGAGCAACTCAGCGCGCGGGTGTTCGAACTGGTTGATGTGCGCGATCGTCAGGAGCATCTGCGCATTCTGGTGGTGGAAGACGACCGCTCGCAGGCCATGTACTGTGAAGCGATTCTGCGCAAGCAAGGCATCGATGTGCGAGTGGCCAGTGACTCGCGCAAGGCGCTGGAGGAGGTGATCAGCTTTGCGCCGGATCTGATGCTGGTCGACCTGCACATGCCAGAGATCGATGGCATGCAACTGACCACCCTGATCCGTGACAATCCAGATCTGGCGATGTTGCCGATCGTCTTTCTGACGGGAGAACAGGACGAGGGCCGCCGCTACGAAGCCCTGCGCGCAGGCGGCGATGACTATCTGTTGAAGCCGGTGCGTCCCCGCCACCTGGTGACCGCCGTGGTGACGCGGGCCAGGCGTGCTCGTGCCTTGCGCCAGCAGTTCAGCAAGCGCAGTGTCAAGCGTGAGTCGCGTCTGATCCACACCGGTGAGTTGATCAGCATGCTGCAGCACCTGGGAGAGGATCGTCCCTGCAATCTGGCCCTGTTCCTGGCAGCGCCGGACAGCGGTCGCCTGTGCTCGCCCAATACCCATATCGCGGCCGAACGCGAACTGCAGTTTCGCATCGGCACCAAGTTGCAGGCGGATCTGGCGGACGAAGAGCGGATGGCGGAATGGCAGGGCTCGGCCTTCTTGTTTCTGGTTGAACGTGCGCCCGAAGCCAGTCTGATGGAGCGCGCTGAACTGATCAGGCAGACCATCGCCAAGGAAATCGGGCAGCCCGGGGGCGGGGCGGTCAGTGTGAGCGTATTGCCGCTGCCGCCGGAATCCTTGCCGCCGCCCGAGATTCTGGTCGATCTTGCTGACCGTACCCTGGCTGTAGCCCGACACGCAGGAGGAAAGCGTGTCAAGCTGGCTCTCGCCGAAGCGCAGAGCGACCTGCCCCCAGATCTTTCGCTGGCCATCCAGAAATCGCTGGCTCTGGAGCCCTCTTCTGCCAATTGCAGTGTGTTGTTCCAGCCGATTGTGCCACTGCACGGCACGGCAAGGCCGCAATATCATTTGCACCTGGGGCTGCGGGTGGACATGGGCGGAGAGCGCATCATCACGCGTCGCCAATGGATGTCGTTGGCGCGGCAAAGTCGCCGCAGTCTGGGCCTTGACCTGCATGCCGTCGGCTGCGCGCTTGACCAGGCCAGAATGATGCGTCAACGCATCAAGGGCTTACGCATCGTGGTGGCAGTGAGCGCCGAGAGTCTGCTCGACCGCGACTTCATGTCAGCCCTCGCCAACGAACTGCATGCCCGTGTCCTGGGCGACTCGGGTCTGGTGCTCAGCATCGACCACAACGAGGCTCTGATGCTGGGGAAGCGCGCACAGACTGCGCGGCAGGCCTTGCGTGAGCTTCGGGTGGGTTTCTGTCTGGGTCGGGTTGCCGCTGACGGCAAGGGCAGCGAGATACTTGAAGATCTGGCGCCGGAACTGATTGCCGTGGACGCCGTATCGCTGCGGGCCGCCGGCCAGGTACCTCCCATCCTTGGACTGGCCCGCGATTGCGGCGCCGAAGTCGTAGCCCATTTCATCCCCGACGCCCAGACCCTGGCCAAACTGTTCGCGCTCGGCGTGGACTTTGGCATGGGCAGCTTCATCGGCACCCCCAGCGAGAAGCTGGAATACGATTTCGGAGATTTCGGCTGAAGCCGGAGCAGGGCATCGACACAGGTTGGCGCTGAGCGCAGCGATGCCCAACAACAAGCTTGCTTGGCCCCGACGATGTTGGGTTGCGCTGCGCCTGGCCCAAGCCACGCATCGGCGACGACCCAATCTCAGCGGCGGTCTTGCGTCAGCACTTCCTCAACGGCCAGGCCTATCGCCAGAATCCTGCGATCAGTGCCCTGCGTACCGGCGATCATCAATCCCACCGGCGCGGTTCCGGGTGCGTGGCAGGGCAGGGAGAGCGCGCAACCGTCGAACAGGTTGACGATCGAAGGATTGCGCAGCATGCGTGAGTTGAGGCGGAAGTAATTCGCATCGTCTGCGCTGGTTTCGGCGATGGTGGGCGCCGTGTCCGCGGTAGTGGGCATCAGCATCGCATCGTATCCGCTGGTCGCCGCGCCGATGAGGCGAATGAAACGTTGCCGCTGCTGCAGCATCTCGATGTAGTCCGCCGCCGTGATCGACTCGCCCGGACGGATGCGCGCCAGGACGCGCGGGTCGTACTGCTCCGCCCCATCGCGAATCCAGTTCCGGTGCCACCAGTAGGACTCGGCAGCGCTGATTCCACCCCGCGGATTCACCGTGGCGACCTGTGCAAGCTCGGTCATCGGTACTTCGATCACGCTGGCGCCGGCTGCCGACAATCGCGCCAATGCGGCGGCGAAGGCGTTTGCCACCGACTCGGACAGCTCGTCCATCACCACCGTCTGTGGAACCGCCAGGCGCAGGCCACGCACGTCGGCAGGCGTGGGAATGCCGGTATCCTCGGCCGCCAGCACCTGATCGAGCAGCGCGCAGTCGGCCACGGTATGCGCAATCGGCCCGACCGAATCGGCCGAGATCGACAGCGGCAGCACGCCCTCACGCGGCACCCGTCGCGCCGTCGGTTTGAAACCGACCAGCCCGTTCAGCGCCGCCGGAATGCGCACCGATCCGCCGGTGTCGGTGCCGATCGCCGCCGCAGCCATGCCATCGCTCACCGAGATCGCCGCGCCCGAGGAAGAGCCGCCGGGGATTCGCGCCAGCGCCCGATCGAACACATTCCTGGGCGTTCCGTAGTGCGGATTGATGCCCACGCCCGAGTAGGCAAACTCGGTCAGATTGGTACGCCCGATGATCACGGCCCCAGACCGACGCAGGCGCTCCACCACCGTCGAATCACGCTCCGCCGCCGGCGCGCCTATGCGCACCCGCGAACCGCCAAGCGTGGTCACGCCGGCCTCGTCGAACAGATCCTTGATCGAAATCGGAATCCCGGCCAGCGGCGGCAAAGCAGCGCCCGCACGCCGCATCGCGTCCACCCGGTCTGCAGTCGCCAGGGCCGAGTCGCGATGAACCCGAATGAAAGTACGCCCGCCTTCGCCCGCCGGGTCATCGATGGCAGCCAGCGCCTGCTCCACCAGCTCCCGACTGCTGAGCCCGCCCCCGGCCAGACGCTGCGAGAGTTCAAGAAGCGTCAAGCCGGCGAAGTTCATGCAGATCCGTCAGGTGGCAGAGCAATGTGCGAAGCATAGCCAATACCCACAAGCTGTTCCGGCCCGCCACCGCCCAGTGCCATCAACCCGCCCCTGTGGGAGCGGCTTCAGCCGCGACGCTTGGCAACCGGCACCCGCCAGGAGCTTGCTCGAACTCGACAACCTTGCGCTGCGCCTGGCCCAAGCAACGCACTTTCGTTTGATACGACAATCAATGCCCTCGTCAGTGCCAGGCTCAGCTCAGCACCAAGCGTGCCGGATGCCCGAGTTTGGCCGCGAATGCCACCAAGGTGTCGAGGCTGAATTTGTCAGTCTTGTGTCGCACCAAATCCGATACGCGAGCCTGGCTCACGCCAAGGATGTTGGCCGCTGCAACAACAAGCTTGTTCGGGACCATGGCGGGCTGATCACTTTGAGGTTATGCTTCTCCCAAAATGGGAGGATCGATGTGCATGTCATTGCGCGGGGCACATTGCGCCTCTTCTGGGAAAGCAGTCCTGTCTATGCCGATGCCCAAGCACCGCTGGTCGAGTGGTATCGGCATATGGAAAAGGCCAATTACCGAACGCCGCAGGAACTGAAGGCCGAATTGCGCTCTGCCAGCATTCTCAAGGGTGGACGTGTGGTGTTCAACATCGGCGGAAACAAGTACCGCGTGGTGCTGGCCGTCGACTACCAGCGGCAGTTGGCCAAGGTGCGTTTCGTCGGCACCCATGCGCAATACGACGACATCGACGCGGAGACCATCTGATGGACATCAAACCCATTCGAAGCGATGCAGCCTACCAACAGGCAATGGCCCGTATCGATGCCTTGTGGGGCGCTCCGGCTGGAAGTGCCGAAGGCGACGAGCTTGAGATCCTGGCGGTACTGGTCGAACGCTACGAGGCCGAGCATGAGCCGATGCCGCCCTCCGATCCCATTGAGGCGATCAAGTTCCGCATGGAGCAACAGGGTCTGACGGCACGCGATCTGGAACCCTATATCGGCACCAGCGGCCGAGTTTCCGAAGTGCTCAATCGCAAGCGTCGCCTCAGCTTGGCCATGGTCAAACGATTGCACGCAGGTTTGCACATCCCGTACGAGAGTCTGCTGGCCGATACCAGCTGAGCCGGCAGCCCCTGGCAGCCTGTCGGACTCGAAAGGGATCGGCTGCAAATCCGCCTGTGCGCTCCATATTTCACCGCTTTCTTGGCCAATAGAGCAGCTATTGCCCTGCGAAATCGTCAAGATCTGGCCTCGCACAGTCGAATTTTTCGCTTCGATCTTTCAAGTCCGACAGGCTGCCAGCCCGAATTTCTCACTCCTGCGCGGGCAGGTTGGCGCTGAGCAAAGCGAAGCCCAACAATGAGGTCGCCCGGCCCCGAAGATGTTGGGATGCGCCGCGCCTGGCCCAACCCATCCGCGCTGCGACATTTGCAGCCCGTCGATCTCCTTGCATATCGAACCCGCCCGTGTCGGCACTGCCGCACCGAGTACACCGGCCGAACTGCATTCCCGCGGCCGACGCCCATTCACCGCGGCGCCAGCCAGGCCAGGCGAGTTCATCTCGATCAAGACCGTGCCAACCAGGAGGCTGTGATGAAACAGGTGCAGATGGTGGCGGCCGTGACCGCCTTGATGTTGCTCTTCGGCCGCGAAGCCACGGCAGCCGATCGCTGGGCCGTGATCCAGATCACCAAACCCAATGCGGCCAAGGTGATCGACGGCTACAAGCAGATCAACCTCACCGCATCAGACAATTCGGTGATCGCCCGCTTCGGCAAGAAGGTGAAGTGGTACCAGTTGCAATACACCAACCCCGAGGGCGGCAACGATTGCCCCGATCCCGGACGTTCCTACTACGTCTCCGCCGATCGCAAATCCATCGAACTCGGCGTACACCCCTTCCAGTTCTGCACCTGGGAAGTGCATATCGAGTGGAAGGATTGAGGCCACAGGCTGCCAGGCCATCCGCGCCCGCGTTGGCGCGGATGATGGCCGCAGCACAGCGCACAACCGCAGAACCCGCCCGGGCAAACCAGCATGTCGATGGCCACAACAACGCAATCTCGCACACAAGCGCCGGCCATGGGTTGGCGCTGAGCGAAGCGAAGCCCAACATTGAAGCAGCACGGCCCCGAAGACCTTGGGCTGCGCTGTGCCTATCCGAAGCAACGCGGACTACCCCTGGCTTACGATCCTAACTTTGCCCGTGCGGTCATCGACGTACACGAACAGTTCGGAATCTGGCGAACTCGATCTCGATCTTGCATTGACAAACCAGCGCGGTGCATCGGTGCCGACGCATTCGGGTGATGCGTACGGTTCACCATATTGCCCCAGGTCCCAAGAGACCGCCGCCGCGTATCGCTTGACCACCTCGATTGCCTGATCGGCAGTCAAGCGTAGACGTGCTGCGGGACACTGCGGGTCGGGGCGGGTGATGATCTCGCCATCAAGATCATTCAGGAGATAGAGCACCGAATCGCCCAAGGCATAGGTCGGGCCATGCGCGCTGATCAGCCAGAGGTTTCGACCCTCGCGGCAGTCCACATGTACGCTCGTTCGCTTTTTTTGCAGGTAGCGCTCGAAGTCCGGCAATTCCTGGCGCATCGCCACCTGTGCCAGTTCCAGGGCTCGCTCCTCGCTCATGACTGGCTCGGAGCACATCACGCTGTCAGAGCTCGCGGCAGCGCTTGCCACCATCCCCATCCACAACGCCACGACCCACAGCCACTGTGCTCTGGGCAGAGCGTACGCCGCCGGCGCCGCGACTAAAGTGAGCACCACTCTCCCTCCTCAAGCGCAAGCGGGTATTCGCCAGTCACGTGGAACCCGCCCACGACTTCGCGCCCTCCATAGGATATGTCAGCGTAGGCGGATTCCACCGTCGGAGACGCCACAAACCTCCAATTTGCGCAAACAACCGCGGCAAGCGGTGGAATCCGCACGATGAAGCATGTGCGGGTTCATCCTACCGAAGAACCCGCCCTACGCAGGCTTGCTTGTTGCTTCAGGTCTTGCCAGGGCGTGTCGAGCTCAGAGGAAGCACCAACGCTTCTTCCCACGAACCCGCTCGCACAACCGATTGAAGGAAAACGCCCGCATTCGCGTCCTTCTGCCGGATACGCCGAACGTTCTCGTGCGTTCGTTTGTCCACGAACAGGGCATCCATGTAGGGCGCATGACTGAGTAGGTGAAGATCCCCCAAATCACTCGCCCGAGTTGTGGTTGCCAACTGTCGGTGCGCGTTGTAAGCGCGGTGTATGAGCCATGTGGGAAATTGCTCGGGGCGTACGCGGCAAAGTTCTTCCGCGGACACCCCAAGATGATAGGCCGCTATTTCGACCTGCTTCCTAAACTGCGCCAAGTCAACTGCCTCGCTGACGTATCGCATCCCGGCTACGTCCTGCGCGCTCACGCCCGCCCGCGCAAGCAATCCTTCCCAATGGTTACCGTGCGCTGCAATGGCGTCTGCATCAATCGTGAGTTCGCGAACGAATTCAGCTGCAGAAGAGGCAGCTTCACTCTCTGATGCGCGCGGGTCGCGACGACTTACAACTTCCGCGGTCAAGCGCTTCTCCAGTGAAGCCAAGTTCGCTTTGGCTTGGTGCGGCGAAACCAGGCGGACGTTGGGCATCAGTCGTTCTTTTGAACGGTCGAGTACGACGGATTGGGAGAGCGCGGAAACAGCTCGCCTGCGGGCGGCGTCCGCGGTGAGGTGGGTCCGAAGGACGTCGAGTTGAGGAAGTACCCAATCGCTAACCTGCGCCCCGGTCGCGGTCGCCAGCGCATTTGGCCAGACTAAGTCGGCAACGGATGTCGCGTTGGCGTCGGGCGACTTCAAAGCTGCCATCAATTCCAGGGCTACCAAGTCCACGATGGAGCCGGGGCCGTCGACAGTGATAGCGGACACCACACGCAGCGGCCCCAGCTCGCAGAGCGCTTCGAATCGGACTTTCACCTTCTCGGTGTTTTCGTGCTGGGCCAATTCAAGGATGTGGTGAAACGTAAGAGCCAGCATTCCGCCCTGTGCGGCGAACGCCGACAGGCGGACCAGCGCCTGGGGCCGTGTCTGCGTTGAGCCTAAGGCTGCCAGCAACTGGCCCCAATGCGCAGAGTCCAGACATGCAACGGTTTCAGGCGCAAGATCGTCCATCTCGAAAGCATGCCAGTTCGAAGGTTGACTTGCAGTCAGTTAGGACGGGAGTTCTGGACACCCAGATTGCTTCCGCGAACCCTTGTCGGCGCGGTCGTTCACTTGGGTGTCCTGAATCCCGCAGACGTTTCAAACATGCGTAAAGAACTCGGTGGATCGAAGACGATGGGCATTGCTCGTGGGCGTCGGGGTTGTGCAGGTGGTGCCGGAGTTTCCAAGGAAAAGTGAAATGAGCCTTTGCAAAGCGAGACGCACGCCTTGAGACACCTTCACCGTGGAATGGCATTGTCTAGCGTGATCAGAGTGATCGATTTTGCGCCACGCGTCAGCGCTACGTACAGATGCCTAGGGGACATAGATTCCGCTTCAAGGATGATAGCGTGGTCGTACTCTAGTCCCTTGACCAACAAGGTCGTGCCGATGAGCTTGTTGTGACGAATAGGCCTGCCCGTGTATCGGAACTCGCGTTGGTACAGGTTGGCTGCTTCGGTGAGAGTAATACCAGAGCGCTCCTCCCATGTGCGCAGTACGCCCATCATTCTATTTAGCAGATCACGGCGATAGGTCGTGACTTCAGGGCGGTCTCGGATAAGGCTGAGCAATGCGGTCAGATCGCCGCTAGCGCCTGTTGCCAAGTAGCGATTAGCCGCGTCAAGAATGTCAGGACACCTGGTGGCCTTTGTCGGCTTCCCCCACTGGCCCCTCTTGGTTGCCGTCGTGAGGACACCGCCTACCGCGTTGCAGCAGGCCTTGCAAAAATCGACCACGTATCGAAGTCTCTCACTCGGTGACTTGGCCGTATCGATTTTCTTGATGAATCGATGTAGGTCCTTTCCCTCTACCTCTTCCAGACTGGAGAACTTGCCCGCCAGGCTTTGCGCCAGCTTATGTGTCTTGTTCTTCGACCTCTGGTCGCCGGCATGGATGGCAATCACGGAATCCCGGCTGTCAAGGTATTCGTAGAACACGTTCAATCGCTTTCGATCTTTGAAGTCGCTTAGATCAACCGAGAGTTTCCGAACGCCATTTGGAAGCAGCCCGCCAAGCGGAATCTTCTTGTCCTCCGCCAGAAGTGCCCGCGCCTGGCTCAGCCATTGCCCGAGTTCGTCCGCTCCCGTCAGCTTCCATCGCCAGGGCGTCCTCAGTTCACCCATCCATTTGTAGTAGGGATAAATGGCCGTCTCCCAATCGACCGGCGTCTCACCGAAGTCGAAGATCGCCTGCATAGGGTCGCCCAACAGACGGCAAGGAAGAAAGCTCGCCAGGGCCTCGACGAGTTCATGTTGTTGTTGGGAGCAATCCTGATATTCATCGACGTAGACTCCACCGTACGAGCACTCGATCATGTGCCGCACGAATGGCTTATCCAAAAGGAGGGAGCAAGCCGCATAGAGTTTCCCCCAGTCCTTCCCGGCTGGATGGTCCTTCATCCACTTCGATGTCTTCGGGAAGTAAAGGCACGTTCGCAGCGCCCAACTCGCAATGGTATCAATCTGGTATTGCGCCGGCGAAATCCGCAGCAGCTGCATCTTCTTCCTGATCGCATTCACCCCAGCATAGGTATGCGTTAGAACCAGTTGGCGACGGGTGGCCAATTGCACTGCTTTCGCGATCAGATAGGTCTTGCCGTAGCCGGCAGGGGCGATGACATAGCCCTTGCCGTTGGAATCCGCTAAGACCTTGGACAGGTCATCATCCATTGTCTACCCATGCGCGCAACTGGCTCAGCTTGGTCGCTAATTCCTTCTGCTGGAATGTGGCGTCCTCGAACGCGGTGAAGATGGCTTGCGCCCATCGGTCGCCGTGCGTGATGTTCTTGAACCAATTTGACGATTTCGCGGCATCGCCAATGGCCTTGCGCAGATCATCGGATTCCTGCCACTTGCCGATGTCCTTATCGAGCTGGACGTGGTGCTTCGACCGGACCTGGTCTTGGACCGGGAATCCAAATTCCTGCGCAAGCTTGGCGCTCGCCAGTACCTGTGCCCAAGGCAGGTCGACCATTGCCTTTTGCTCGATCGAAAGCCTGTCCGCCCACATGACCACGGCGACACCTTTCCCATTCAAGTCCACTGCATCTTGATCGGAGAACTGGTTCTGCGCGTCACCATCGGCGAGCACCATGACATCGTAGTGCAGGGCCTTGAATCCTGTTGCAAGTCCTTTGACCTTGCTCGCGCCATGCGCGTCTAGCGCGACCACGCCTAAGTATGAAAACGGCAGCCGTCCTTTCGCGGACCACAGATTGTCGATGCCACGCAGGAATCCAACCTCAGTTGCGCCTTCACAGACGACCACCTTTCGGGACAGGAATGCTTCCGCGCTGGACCGGATATGGCCCTGGATATTCAGCCCTTCCAGTTCCTTGCCTGCGGCGGGAACCACGCGGATAAAGTCTTCTTGCTTGTGCATCACGTATAGGTGTTCCACCGTCAACTCGCGCAGCACGGCCGGAGAGTGTGTTGTCAGGAAGTACTGCCCATTCTGGTCATCACGAATGTGCTTTATCAGGCGTGCTATTCGGTGCGGCTCCAGCCCGTATTCGACTTCGTCGAACAAGGTGATGTGCTGTTCTGCGAGGCTTTCCTGTTGGATGCCACACAGCAGCATGCGCCTTGACCCAAGTCCCAGTTGCCTCAGGGGAATGTCTCCATCGTGCAGACTCAGGCCGCCGATCCGGATGCTGATCGCATTGAGATCGAGGTGCGCTTTGTATCCATGTCCTACAGGAACTCCAAGACCCTTGGCGACCTGCTCCGATTTGGTCGCTGCGGCATCGAACTTCTTTAAGACCAGTGCCCTCTGGCTGTCTAGCGAGCTTCTTGCCGCACGCGTCGCCTCGACGAGTGATTCGTTCAGGCTGTCCGATTCGGTGATCCTCGCTAGCGCCGTACCCGTGGCCCAGGTGAGCTGCTTCTCGCTATACGTGCCAATCAAGCCGACACCAACCTTGGCGCGATCGGTCGCCTTAAAGTCGACCCCGTCGGGATTGCGGTCGGTAACCACCTTCCATTTGGGTTCAAGGTCCCTGGATACGGAGAGCCGGATGCTGAGAACCGGTTCGTCGTCGTCCTCCGGCTCGTCGTTCAGCTTGCTGTGGCTCTTGCTCCAACCGCGCAGGTGCCCGCCGTACTTCTGTTCCGCGCAGAACTCGGGAAGCAAATCTCCGATAACAACCTCGATCTGGATCGAATTGTCGCTTCTGCATTGGTGGAGGTCGGAATCATTGAACGCATGATTCCATTGTGGACTGAACACGCAGCGAATAGCTTCAAGAACCGTCGTCTTCATGGAATCGCCCTTGCCAATGAGGCAAAAGGTCCTCTCGTCTGGGAGGTCCCATTCAAGCTGATTGATACCCCTGAAGTTAAGGATCTTCAGCTTTCTGATCTTCATCGTATCCCCTGTGTGCAATTCGCTGTTGGACCATCAGCCCTCATTGGCTGTGGTGAGCGCAGTGAACCACAACATTCGCGTTTCGTGGCGCCTTCGCGTTGGAGTTCGCTGCGCTCACCGCCAACCTATGGAACTGGCGGCGAATGCACGCATGCAGGATGCGGCTTGGTCGATCGATCAGGCGGCGGCGTCCGCTGGCAAAATGTTCTTGTCGAGTGCGGTTCTGGCTGGGAAGTCCCGGGTGCGCGAGTTCCAACTGGCTGGCATATGATTTCATCGACTTCAGCGGAAATGCGGGCTGTTGGACGAGTGAGGTGAGAATGGCCAAGGTGTGTGGGCCGGACGGCGAGGGGATGACGCTCAGTTCCAGCGGAGGGCCGGAATGAGCGGGCATGCCGATGATTCTCGTATCGAGTGCGCTGCGCATGGCAGTTCGCCGGGGGCTTTCGTCTGCCAGCATCTCACGGTCGGCAGCGGGCTCGGATTCAATCAGCCCGCGTAGGATGCGTTGAGGCACGAAACGCATCTGTCGTGTCCATCGCCCTCTATCCCGACCGATGCGGTTCGCTGCGCTCACCGACATCCTGCCCAGGCTACGGATACCCACACGTAAAGCGGAATTCATGTGCCGAGAATCCGATAGGCAGCTTTGGTGCGAACGACCCATTCCGGCTCGGGGACGACGGCCCCCAACCACGATGCCGCAGTGCCTTCGCGTTGCTCTCTATCCGCCAGCAAAGACCGGTTGCGCCCGAGGAGGAGTCCATAGATGACTTACGCGGGTTGCTTGCTGACGCCCGCGCCACCGCCTACCACTGCAGGGGTGCTCGATCTGGCAGAAAACACCAGCGCTTGGTTTCTCTGGGGGGCTGCCATCCTGGCGCGTTTGGGTCGGTCATCGACAGGTCCAGAAAATGCAGGAAGCCGGAGTAGCTGCCCAACACCAACGTGCGGCTCGCTGGGCAGTAGTCGATCCCGCTGGCGCTCGATCCGAACATCAATTCACCCTGCACGGCACCCTCCGGCGTCACCAAGGTCAGGACCGATGCGCCGGCCAATGCGAAGGCCGGCTGGCCCGTCGGCAGGGCGCCCCTCGGCAGCCAGGTGGCGGCGTAAACGCGCAGATAGCTGTTGATCTCGCGAGCGCGCGGGTCGGGTTGGTAGGCTTCGGTGGTCGCGCCCTGCAGGGCTGAAACGTCGGCTGCGATGGTTGCGCCGTGGTAGAAGTGGCAGGAGTTCAGCGCCACCCACCTGGCGTCGTGGGAGAAGCAGGCATGGTGCGGATACTCGGAAAGATGCCCAACCTGCGCCCATCTCGACGCCCGGCCGTCATCATCCAGCGCCAGCAGATGGTGGCCGTCGCACTGCGTGCCGCAGGCGAGGAAGCGACCATCGCCTGACAGGGCCACATGCACCATGTCGGCGGAGAATCCGGCGCTGTCCTCGTCGAGACTCTCCATGATGAAATCGTCCGGCTCATCGTCGAAGGGCATCGCCAGCCGCCAGGACGGCCCGCCTTCCCGCACCGTGCCGACCAGGACTCCGTTGCCGTTGGCCACTGCCACCCGCAAGCCGGAGTTCGACACGCACAAGGTTTTGAGATTTTTCTCTGGCGGCTCCACGTCGTAGCGCGAGCGCAACGCTGATGGCACCCACGCGGGAACCATCTGTTCAGACGATGGCCACGGCAAACGTGCCACCTCAGCTCCACCCCAACCCAAGAAAATGCGGACCCCGCCAGTGTCCGCAACCGCCAAACGACTGCGGTCCGGTGAGATGGCTGCAGCGATCAGTGTGGGCAAGGGCGTGAGCTTCTCGCCGCAGACGTGCCACAAATGGCCGGCCTGATAGCAGCTGCCGCGGCGAAACAGCGCCTCGTCCGGGCCCAACGCGATCACGAAGGGCAGGCCCTCCTTGCCGAGATGGGGAATGAATGGTGCGTGCGCTGGATCGAAGCGCCCACGCGCCTCGCGCCAGCGCCCTTGCTGATTCATCACGGTCACGGCATGCAGCACTTGATTGGCCATGGCCGCATCACGCGGATCCGCGGGGAGCTCTGGGTCCTCGACCTCGCCCCGATGAAAACGCGCCAGACGGGCCTGCACCTCTGCGGCATGCTGCCGTCCCAACGCATTCCATTGCTCCGCGAGCGCATCCGCGGTGTCGGTCATCTGAGACTCCTTGAATGCTCGTCAGCTTGGCGCGCGCAGCATGCGTTGGGGCACGAAGCGCACCTATCGGGTCGATTGCCCTCAATCTCGATCGATGCGTTTCGCTTTGCTTGCCGGCATCCTACGACAGGCGGCTCGCTGGTTTGAGCGTGGCAATGTCACCGATTTCGCCTTGGGCAGCGCATGCGATGTCGGTAGTGGTGCAAGGCTATGGATTGCAAAAGCTTGTGGGTCGAAGCGAAGGTCTGGATGCCATGCGCAAGAGCCTGGGTACACGATTCAGCAAATCGCCCGGGGCGACACCGGAGGCGCACTAGCCCGCCTGAGGTTTCGCCCGATGCCCGCTGACGTCGGCGCCACGTACACCGCTGCGCGGCCAACGTGACCTATGTCGCTGACGGACGACAAGCCGCCACAAGGCAGTTTTCTCGAGCGCAGGGGTTGGCGCCACCGGAAGCCTGGTTGCAAGGATCTTCAGGGATTCTCAAAGCCGTCGACATGCAGCCGGTCCAGATCGGTGTCGAAGGCGCCGTTCGTCGTGGCCAGCAGCAGGCGTGTGCCAGCGATACTCAAGTCCCGGGTGCGGTTGATGCCGACCAGCCCAGCACCGAAGGGCGCGAACGATTCGCCCTTGTCGTCTGACCGCAGCACCCAGGGCGCATCCTGCAGCGATAGATATAGCCGATTGGTGTCAATCGGATCG
This sequence comes from Rhodanobacteraceae bacterium, assembly GCA_024234055.1. Taxonomy (NCBI): domain Bacteria; kingdom Pseudomonadati; phylum Pseudomonadota; class Gammaproteobacteria; order Lysobacterales; family Rhodanobacteraceae; species Rhodanobacteraceae bacterium. The sequence goes on along the minus strand of JACKOW010000003.1, from coordinate 357,539 downwards.
CAGGCTATGCCGGTGGTGACCGGCCCGGTCCAGCCCGTGGCGTCCCAGCTGGCCCCATCCGCGCTGCGATAGACCCGCGCGCTGGCGAGGAAGCTGGTCCATACGGCGAGCATGAACTGGTTGTCCGCCCTCAGGCACACGCGCCCAAGACGTGCGAAGCCGGGCAGTCCCTGCAACGCTGGCAGCCAATCGAGACCGCTGTTGGTGGAGCGCAACGCGCCACCCTGCTGTGGATCCGTATAACCGTCGACAACGGCAACGGCAGTGCCGCCGCTGCGCATCTGCAGGCCGCGGACGGTGTCGCCGGACTGCGCCTCAAAGCGCTTGCTCCAACTGGCGCCGGCATCCTCGGAGCGCCATATCGTCGCCTCGTAGCCTTGGACATTGCCCGAATCGGCGCCGCCGATCAGGATCGCCTGCGGATTGTCCGGATCGAAAGCAATCGCGAGGATGTTGGTTTCGAAGAACGGGCCCTGATCGGGTCCCAGCGGCGTCCAGATGCCATTGCCCTCGCGTCGATAAAGGCCCTCGGTGGCTACCGAAGTCGGACCGGTCGACGCGGCATACAGCCTGCCGTCTGGCGCAAAGCCGACCGCTTCGTATCGCGTGGGCGGCAGCGGCTCCAGGATCCAGTTGGCTCCGCCGTCGATCGAGGTGTACACACCACCATTGTTCTCACCAGAGAAGGAAGCCGCGATCTCCTCCGGATTCAGAGGGTTGCTCTGGATGGCAGTCATATTCAGCTCGCTCATGCCGGCCGACGAAATGACGAAGCTTGCGCCGGCGTTCAGCGAACGCAGCACGCCGGTGGAACTGGCGCCCAGCAACACGTGCGTTGAGCTGCCCGGTGCGAAGCGTACCGCTCGCGTGAACAATCCGGCGGTGGATCCGATCTCCGTCTGCCAGCTCTGGCCACCGTTGATGGAACGATTGACCCCATGGCTGGATGTGGCCACGAGTATCACGGCCGGATTGCTCGGGTCGATGGCTATTGACTCCGCTGCAAGCTCCGGCCAGCTTCCGTCATGCACAGGTGTCCATTGCAGACCGAGGTTGGTCGTAGCGTAGAGGCCCACGAACTGCGAGCCGAACAGCCGACCTCCGCCAACCAGGAATCGGCTGCCGTCGTGGACGACAGTGTTGATCGGGCTGTTGGGCAAGCCGGCACTGCGATCCGCCCATTGCTCGCCGCCATCGGTCGAAACCCAAACCGCGCCGCCAAAAAACTCACCCTTGAACGTAGCCATGACTGTATTGGGGTTTGCAGGGTCGACGGCGATCCCGCTCGCGTAAAGGGGCGCCGTCAGCGCTGGAGTGCGATTCGACCAGCTACCGCCCGCGTTGGTGGAGCGCAAAAGTACTATGGGCTGATTTCCGTTCGGATTCGCCAGTGCCAACCAGATGGTCTGGGGAACGGTTGGAACCAGCGTGACATCCAGCACCACTTGGTTCACGCCAATTCCAAGATCAATCAGGCTCCAGTGCTGACCATGGTCGAAGCTGCGCAAGAGCCCACCGTTGGTTCCGATGTACGCGGTGCCATCGACAGCGAACTCAATATCGTTGACACCCACACCGGCGGGATACGCCAGCCTTGTCCAGTTGGCGCCGTCGTCGGTCGAGCGATAGAGGGCTCCAGGACCACTGGCGGGCGAGAGCCCAGCCAGAACTACACCAGGCGCAACCGGCGATGCCGCAACATCGGCCACATCGCCACCGTTTGGACCCAGCCCCCGCCATGAGCCGGTAGCGAGCGCGGCCCGCGGCGGTGTATCGGCCGTGGTTGCCGACGACGGCCGCGTCGCGCGGTGACCCTGCTCGTCGAGCATTCTGGTGTCGTTGCTGCCGCTCGCGTCAGCAACGCCGCCGATCAGCGCAAGGACGGCCACACAAGGCCATTGCCAAAGGCATGAATGCATCATCGCAGCTCGCTCCGTTGGGCAAGCTGCCCGGGGCGTGGAGTCTGGCGGAATACCCTTGAGCAAGTACTCGTGTCGTGGGCGCCGCAGTTTCATCGCCAGTGGGAGCGGCAGAATGATTCCGCAACCGAAGGTGTCTGCCATGATGCGCGGCGACTTCACCAACCTGTCCGCGCACAAGCTGATGGACTGCTTGAACCGTCTGGGCTACGACATCGAAATCAACGTTCGGCCGTCGGTCGAGCCGATCGGGCATCTAACGCTCTCTACGGCCCGACTGAAGGCCTCGCCACAGATCGAAGCTAGAAACCCAGCGACATTGGATGACGACATTGGACCATCGACAACATTGGATAGTCACGCGACATTGGACAGCCCGATAGCTTGTGCTGAGCGCAGCGAACCGCAACATTCGGGTTCGGTGGCGCCTTCGCGTTGGGGTTCGCTGCGCTCACCGCCAACCTATGGAGCTGGCGGCGAATGCACGCATGCAGGATGCGGCTTGGTCGATTGATCAGGCGGCGGCGTCCGCTGGCGAAATGTTCCTGTCGAGTGCGGTTCTGGCCGGGAGTTCCTGGGTGCGCGAGTTCGAACTGGCTGGCATATGATTTCATCGACTTCAGCGGAAATGCGGGCTGTTGGACCAGTGAGGTGAGAATGACGAAGGTTTGTGGGCCGGACGGCGAGGGGATGACGCTCAGTTCCAGCGGAGGGTCGGAATGAGCGGGCATGCTGATGATTCTCGTATCGAGTGCGCTGCGCATGGCAGTTCGCAGGGGGCTTTCGTCTGCCAGCATCTCACGGTCGGCAGCGGGCTCGGATTCAATCAGGGCTTTGATCCGGATGATCCGGATGCGCTGTGTCCAGACGCCTGGTGTGACGCCTGCGAGCAGTGCCTGCAGGCCGAGGGCGAGTGGAATGATCGTGCGATGGCATTCGCTGAGATCAAGATGATCTGCAGTCATTGCTACGAGAATCTGCGGGAAGACAACTGGATCCAGGATGACGAGGGCTATGAGGAGCTAGCGGCCTCCGGTTTCGAGTATCTGCAGGCCAGGCAGTCCGAACTCATGGACGAGTTCCGGATCGACCAACACGAACGTTGGGACTGGGATCAGACGTCCGGAAAGATCGTGTTTTCCCACCAGGGTGTCCCGCAGGTAGACGCTGATATCCACTTCGTCGGGTCGGTGTCGACGGTGTCCGGAACCTGGATGTGGGCCTGGGCCAACAGCTCGCTGGAGGAATCGGTCAAGGCCCTGTCCAGATCGTTGCGAGAGCTGGGTGAGGAGCCGGGTTATCTCAGGCTCGCTGCTGCCCATTGGTCGGCGACCGAGGAAGACGGCTGGGAAATGACCGCCATCGCAGCGAAGGCTCTGGACGCCAGCGGCGCCTATCGAACCGGTGACGACAACGGATACACCTACATGATCCTCAAGAACGTGCGTTGGATCAGGCCGCAACCGGGCCACGGCTCCAGGCACTGAAGGCTTGCTGGCGCGGGCGCACGGGCCCGCGCTGCCTGGCTTGTCGCTATCCAGACCAAGGGACTGCGGAAATTACCGAGATGGCGGGCCCGGCCGGGCCCTCACCGCCAACGCTACCGCCAGCTCGATCTTGTGGCGGATGTCGGCGGGGTTGCCGATGTAGGCCGTGGCTGCTTCGCGGGCGCGCTGGGCGATGGCGGCTGCGTCCGTCAGGCCGGCCTGCACCAGGCTGGTGATGTCTTCGCGATCCACGTCGGCGAATCGGGCGATCTTGCTGACGGCCAGGTCCACAGGCGAGAGCAATCGCAGATCGATGTGGTCTACTCCGAGTTCCACCGGAACGGCGTCGCGTTGGTAGTTTTCGTGCACCAGTGCAAACATCGGGTTGAAGTTGGTGTCGAAGTAGACCGGTTCTTCGCCTTCGATCTCGACCGCGAGATCCGAGGGCAGCAGGACGCGAGTGCCGAACTCGGCATGAAGATCGCGCGACACGCGCTTGCCGACGTAGAAATAAACCGCCATTCCGCCTGCGAGGTAGACCTTGAGTGTTTGCCGTAGCCCCAGTCTCTCCACGAGTCGGGAAAACAGTTCGCGGACGGCGACGCCCACGGGCGTTGCAGGAACGCGGACGGTCACGATGCCGTCAGGCGTTGCAACAGGCGTGACTTGAAGCGCGGCAGGTCCACGATCAGACCGCTGCGCAATAGCTCAGTGAGTGGCAATGGCGGCGCGAAGTGCGTGCTGCGGACCTTTTCAGCGGCCGTGGTAAGGGCCTGCGCGGCGTCGGGAAGCCGGTGTTGCAGCAGGGAGGCGGCCAGGGCAAGGATCGGCGCGTCGGTCGGCTGCAGTGCTTCCACCTCACCGCGGGCGATGGCGACGCAGCGTGCCAGCATGGCGGCCTCGCGCTCACGCGCGGGCGACGTCGAACGGGAAGGCAGAGGGGCGGCGTAGTCCAAGGAAGCGCCTGGGGTCATGAGCTGCAAGGCATCGTAGGCGTCTGGGGGCGCGCGGCAAGTCGCCCGCCTGGGGTGATCGCGGGACGCGGCCGGCGCTGGGGCTCGCACGAAACAGCGGAAACCGTCGCCAGCAAGTCTTGGCAACGCGCCTGCTCCGGCTTTGCCGTGGACAGGGCAACGCGAGCTGGCTGCTCGCCATCCAGGCTGATTCAGGAATGGCGGGCCCGGAGGGACTCGAACCCCCGACCACCTGGTTCGAAGCCAGGTGCTCTATCCAGCTGAGCTACGGACCCGCTCGCCGCGGAGCATACAACAAGGCGCGCTGCGTGGGAGTTCCGGTCGCCCCTGGCGGTGGGCTTGTTCGCCCGGAAAAAAGGGGCAAGGGGCAGGGGGCAGGGGACCCACGTCGCGGCACGGTCAGATCATGCGTCGAGGTTGGACTCCTGCCCCCCGACGCATGCTCCTTCTTTTCCATGACTATAAATCAATGGGTTAGCGTATGTTCGGTGAGAAGTAGGTCACGTTGACCCGCAGGGTCTACGTGACAGCTGCGTCAGTCACACGGCCGCTTCGCGACCAACGTGACCTGCGTCACGCGGTCCTTGAGGGTCCGGGCAGCAGGATCAACTCGGCTTGTTGCCCGTCGCCAGCTCGCTGCGCTTCATGCTGTAGCCGAAGTAGACCACCAGGCCGATGACTGCCCAGCCGAAGAACAGGCTGATGGTCTCCCAGCCCAGGCTGACGAACAGCGTGACGCAGCCGATCATGGCCAGCGGGCCTACCACCCAGATCAGGGGCGTGCGGAAGGGGCGGAAGCGGTCGGGCTGGGTCTTGCGCAGCACCATGACGCCCAGCGCCACCACGAAGAAAGCGAACAGCGTGCCGGAATTGGAGATGTCAGCCAGGATGGCGACGGGGAACATCGCCGCAAACAGTGACACGGCAACGCCGGTGATGATCGTCACCACGTGCGGCGTGTGGAACTTCTCGTGCACCTTGGAGAACATTTGCGGCATCAGGCCGTCGCGGGACATCACGAACAGGATGCGGGTCTGGCCGTAGATCATCATCAGGATGACCGAGGGCAGGGCGACCACGGCGGCCATCGCCACCCAGTTGCCCACCTTGCCGTAGCCAATTTCTCGCAGGACGAAGGCGAGCGGTTCCTTGGACTGTGACAGCGCGCCGCCGGGCTGTGCGCCGACCGCACCCGCGGCGGCGTAGGCCACCAGCAGATAGAACACGGTGCAGACCGCAAGCGAGGCAATCAGACCGATGGGGACATTGCGATTGGGGTTCTTGGTTTCTTCGGCGGCGGTCGATACCGCATCGAAGCCGACGTAGGCAAAGAAGATCGATGCTGCAGCGCCAAGCACACCCACTGACGACAAGGGCGTGCCCCAGCCGTTCGGCGTCAGCGGGACAAAATTGGCGGTGTTGACCGCGGGCAGGGCGAGCACCACGAACACCGTCAGCGCGGTGATCTTGATGGCCACCAGTACCGCGTTGACCTTGGCGCTCTTGGAGGTGCCGATCACCAGCAGCCAGGTGACCACCAGGGCAATCAGGAAGGCCAGCAGGTTGAAGGCGCCCTTGGCCGTGGTGCCATCAGCCAGCGTGACCGTATCCGCCGGTCCCGCCGTCAGCGCCAGTGGCAGGCCGAATCCCACTTCCCTCAGTACGCCATTGATATAGCCCGACCAGCCTACCGCCACTGCACCGGCGGCCACGGCGTACTCGAGGATCAGCGCCCAGCCGACTAGCCAGGCGATGAATTCGCCAAGCACCGCGTAGGAGTAGGTGTAGGCGGATCCGGAAACCGGCACCATGGCGGCGATTTCGGCGTAGACCAAAGCCGTCAGCGCGCACACCACTGCGGCAATGACGAAGGAGAACATCATGCCGGGACCCGCCTTGTCGGCGGCCACCGAGGTCAGCACGAAAATCCCCGTACCAATGATCGCGCCGATGCCGAGCATGGTCAGCTGGAAGGCACCCAGCTGGCGCTTCAGGCTTTTCTTGGCAGCGGTTTCCAGAATCTGATCAAGCGGCTTGACGCGCCAGAAGATCATGTCGTGCTCCAGCAGGTGGGATTGGACGGGCGCTCGTCAGCCCCGCTCATGGCTGGGTGCCGTCGATGCCGCGTGGGCAGGGGCCACGGTATCGCCTCCGATTGACCGTCGGACGATGATCCCGGGGACTGTGGCGGCGCTAACATACGGCAGCACTGGAGTGTGCAGCAAGCGTGAAGGAGTGGCGGTTGTCTACAGTTCTGAGTACAAAGGTGATCGACCTGCTGCAGGCCTTCGGGCCGGCCCGCCCGGAGGCGCTGGAGGTGACGCGCGAGTTCCTGGCATTTGCCCGGAGTGGCGATGATGTCTTCCTGCGTACGCGCCTGGACGGGCATTTCACGGCCTCGTGCTGGTTGCTGTCGGCCGACGGTCAGCGGGTGCTGCTGACTCATCACCGCAAGCTCGGGCGCTGGTTGCAGCTGGGCGGTCATGCCGATGGCGATCCTGACCTGGCGGCCGTGGCCCTGCGCGAGGCCGAGGAGGAATCCGGGCTTGGCGATCTCAAGATCGAGCCCGCCATCTTCGATCTGGACGCGCATCGCATTCCGGCTCGCGGGCCTGAGCCCGAACACACGCACTGGGACGTGCGCTTCGTGTTGCATTGCACCGGCAGCGAGGATTTTCAGGTGTCGGAGGAATCGCTGGCGCTGGCCTGGGTGCCGGTGGCGCAGGTGCTGGACGATCCGGCGATGGATCCTTCGCTGCAGCGCATGGCGCGGCTTTGGCAGCGGCGCACTTGAGCAGGCTCAAGGTGCGCAAATGGCGCTATCTGCATGCTCAATACGGCTACGGGCTTGCGGCGAGGTCAATCGCCGCTAGTCTTGTCCGCATACCAACGCTTCGGAGTCTGAGTTGACCCTGGCCTACATCTCCCACCCCGATTGTCTGCGCCATGACATGGGGCCGCATCATCCGGAATGCCCGGCTCGATTGCGCGCCATCGAAGATCGTCTGGCGGCTGCCGGCGTCATGGATTGGCTGCGGCACATCGAGGCGCCGGAGGTCAGTCCGCTGGTGCTGCGGCATGCGCACGATGCGCTGTATCTGGCCGAACTGAACGCGACCTCGCCCGGCGAGGGCTACGCCCATGTCGACCCCGACACCTTCATGAATGCCTACACGTTGCGCGCTGCGCGCCGCGCTGCCGGCGCGGTGGTGCGCGCTGTCGACGGCATCATGGCCGGTGAGTTCGACCGCGCCTTCTGCGCGGTGCGCCCGCCCGGCCACCATGCGATCCGAAACGAGGCCATGGGTTTCTGCTTCTACAACAATGCCGCCATCGGCGTGCTGCATGCGCTGGAGGAACATGGTCTGGCGCGGGTGGCCCTGGTCGATTTCGACGTTCATCACGGCAATGGCAGCGAAGACATCCTGGCCAATGACGAACGCGTGCTGATGGTGTCCACCTTCCAGCACCCGCTGTATCCGGCCAGCGGCACCGAGCCGCTGGGCTTCAACATGGTCAATGTGCCCCTGCCACCCTACAGCGATGGCAGCGCCATGCGCGGGGCCGTGAGTCGCGACTGGCTGCCGGCGCTGGAGCGTTTTCAGCCGCAGCTGATCGTGATTTCGGCGGGCTTCGATGCCCACCGTGATGACGACATGTCGCAGCTGCGCTGGGTGGAATCCGACTATGCCTGGGTCACCGAGCAGATCGTCGAGGTGGCTGAGCGCCACGCTCGCGGCCGCATCGTGTCCACGCTGGAGGGCGGCTACGATCTGCCCTCGCTGGCCCGCAGCGTGCTGGCGCATGTGCGCGTGCTCGGTGGCTTTGAATGAGCGCAGTGCCGGCCTAGTGGACAAGCATGCGCTGAGCCGATTGTTTGATCCGCAGCGGGTTTGGGTGGTGCACGCCCTGGCCGGTGCCGAGCTGCAGCAGGTCAAGGCGGCGATGGCCGACTGGATCGCCGACGGCCGGGCCCGCCTGGACGAACTCAGCCCCGGCCTGCTGGCGGCTGAGGCTGCGCCGATCGCCGCGGAGGTGGTCTGGCTGCTGATGGATGCCGACCAGGCCGCAGCACTGATGCCGCGGCTGGGCGCCTGGCAGCTGCGGCTGGCACTGCATACCGGAAGGTGCGGGTCTGCTGTCTCCATCGATAGGCTGCTGGAGGCGGCCCGCGAGCACGGGGTGCGCCTGCTGGGGCCGGATTCGATCGGCCTGCAGCGTCCGCGGCATGGCTTGAACCTGAGTCTGCTGGGTCCGATGCCACCGCCGGGCAGTGTGGCTTTTCTGGCGCAATCGGGATCGCTGGCAGCCTCGACCATGGATTGGGCGCTGGACCAGGGTGTGGGTTTTTCGCTGGTGGCCACGGTCGGCGCCCAGCGTGATATCGACATGGCCGAGGTGCTCGATTTCCTGGCCGCCGATCTGGCCACCGAGAGCATCGTCATCTATCTGGAAGGCGTGCGCGAGCCGCGCAGTTTCCTCTCGGCCTTGCGCGCGGTAGCCACGATCAAGCCGGTGGTGGTGCTGAAGGCCGGGCGTTTCCCGGGAACCGCGGCCGCCGCGCAGACCCATTCGCGGGCGCTGGTGGGCGAGGACGATGTCTTCGATGCCGCGCTGCGCCGGGCCGGCGCCGTGCGCGTGCGCTTTTTCGTGCAGCTGTTCTCGGCGGTCAAGTGCCTGGCCTCGCGTTATCGGCCCAGCGGTCGGCGGCTGGCCATTGTCGCCAACGGCGGTGGCCCGGGCGTGCTTGCCGCCGACTGGGCACTGGAATCCGGGTTGGCCCTGGCCACGCTGGGCGCGGATACGGCGCGGCAGTTGCTGACGCTCAGCCCCGAAGCGACCATCACCACGCCAGTCGACCTCGGCGAGCGCGCCGACGCAGCGACCTTTGGCGCAGCGGTGGCCGCCGTGATGAAAGACCCGGCCGTGGATGGCGTGCTGGCCTTGCATGCGCCCAAGGCTGATTCCGATCCGCTGGCCTACGCGCAAAGCCTGATGGCCTTGCACGAAGGTGCGCAGAAGCCGCTGATTGCCTGCTGGCTGGGCGATCGCCGGGTGCTGGAATCGCGGGCGCTGCTCTCGCATGCCGGTATCCCCACCTTCCGCACGCCCGAGCCGGCGGTGGATGCCTTCGGCAATCTGGCCAGCTTCTATCGCAATCAGCAACTGCGCTGGCAGACGCCGCCAGCGCTGACCGAGGGCAAGTGGCCGGATCTGGACAGCGCGCGACTACTGTTGGCAGACGTGTCGGGGCAGGGAAGGGCGCTGTTGTCGGAAATGGAATCCAAGGCGTTGTTGGCGGCCTTCCACATTCCCGTGGCTCACACCCAGCTTAGTCGCAGCCCGCAGGAAGCCACGCTGATCGCCCAGCAGATCGGCTATCCGGTGGTGCTGAAGATCAGTTCGCCGGACATCACCCACAAATCCGATGTGGATGGCGTGGCGCTCGATATCCGCGGCGCAAGGCAACTGCAGCTGGCCTGGCAGACGATGATGGATGGCGTGCGTGCCCGGGCGCCCGAGGCGCAGATCGACGGGATCGCGGTGGAACCGATGGTGTCCTCGCGGCATGCGCGCGAGCTTTACGTGGGCGTGGTCACCGATGCCTTGTTCGGCCCGGTGCTGCTCTTCGGTGCCGGCGGGCGGGCCATCGAGGTCTATGCCGACAAGGCCATGGAGCTGCCGCCGCTGAACCGCTTTCTGGCGCGACGACTGATCGAGCGCAGCCGCGCTGCGCGCATGCTGGGTGAGTGGCGTGGCGCGGCTGCTGCCAACATCGATGCCGTCGAACAGCTGCTGCTGCGGGTGTCGGAACTGGTCTGCGAGTTTCCCGAGATTGCCGAGATCGATCTCAATCCGCTGATTGTCGACGAGCGTGGCGTCAGCGTGGTCGATGCCCGGATTCTGCTCAAGCCCTCGTACCAGCCGGGAATCCTGCCCTATGGGCACATGGCCATCATGCCTTATCCCACGGCCCTGGAACGCGAGGGCCTGATGCGACGACGGCAGCGCGTGGCGCCTGCGGGCCATCCGCCCGGAAGATGCCGAGGCGCTGCAGGAATTCGTGCGCTCGATGTCGGAAGAAACCCGCTACTTCCGCTTTGTCGCCAGCGTCAAGGAACTGGCGCCGAGGCAGTTGGCGCGCTACACCCAGATCGACTACTGGCGGGAAATGGCGCTGGTGGCCGAAGTCGACCGCGGGCCTGTCGAGTCATCAGCACCGGCAGCACCCACGCGCATCGCCGGTGTCGCCCGCTACATGCTCAACCCCGACATGCACAGCTGCGAGTTCGCCATCGCCATCGGCGACGACTGGCAGGGACAGGGCCTGGGCGTGCAGCTGATGCAGGCGCTGATCGACGTCGCCCGCGAGCGCGGCCTCAAGCACATGGAGGGCATGGTGCTGGCGGAAAACCGCAAGATGCAGAAGATGATGCGCAAGCTGGGCTTCAGCGTGCGCATCGATCCGGACGATGCCGCCATGGTGCTGGTGTCGCTGGCGTTGTGAGTCCGTGCTGTTGCAGGGGTGGACGGCCCCGCCCACGGGCCGGCCTTTGTAGCCCGAACTGCGCGCAGCGCTGTTCGGGAGGTGACGCGGAAGAGCCCCGCTGAGCCGCTGCGCGGCACAACGGGCTACGCGCTGTTGGCTCTTGTGGAGGGCGCCTGCGCTGCGGCGCCGCTTTGCTCCAATCGAAGATCAACAGCCCCGCTGAGCCGCTGCGCGGCACAACGGGCTACGCGCTGTTGGCTCATGTGGAGGGCGCCTGCGCCGCCTATCGCCCGAGCACGATTTCCAGCACGAACTTGCTGCCGAAGAAGGCCAGCAGCAGCACCAGCATGCCGACCAGCGTCCAGTTGACCGCGGTGCGACCGCGCCAGCCGAATTTCCAGCGCCCGAAGATCAGGCCACCGAAGACCACCCAGGCCAGCAGTGTCAGCACCGTCTTGTGGACCAGGTGCTGGGCCATCCAGTCGTCGATGAACAGCGCGCCGCTGAGCACGGTCAGCGTGAGCATGGCGAATCCGGCGACGATGTACTGGAACAGCAGTTCTTCCATCGCCGACAGCGGCGGCAGCGCGCGCAGCGTGGCCGAGAAATGCTTGCGCCGCAGCGCCCCTTCCTGCCAGGCCACCACCAACGCCTGCAGCGCGGCAATGCTGAGCAGGGCATAGGCCGACAGCGCGATCACCACATGCAATCGGATCTGCCAGCCGGAAATGGCATCGGCCGGCGGAGCCTGACTCAGCGCCGCGGCCACCGCGGCCAGCAGGGCGATCGGCCAGATCATGGCCAGCAGTACCCGGGCCCGGTTTCGGGCACTGGTCACGGTCATCACCGTGGCCATGGCCCAGGACACCAGCGACAGCGCATGGAAGAAATTGGTGCTCAGCGGCTGGCCGGCCATGGCCGGCAGGAAGATCAGCCCGGCATGGGCGATCAGCGCGACGACACCGGCACCCAGCGCCAGCCACGCGGGCTCGCGGCGCACGCCGAAGGCGTCGAGCAGCAGCAGGGTGGAACCGGCGGCGTAGCCGAGCACCACGATGGTCAGCAGGATGGTTTCAAGCATGGTCTGATCATCGCATAGCCACGGCGTGGCGGGCATCCGGCCTTCAGAAAGCTTGAATGCCACGACGCCCGCCTGGCGGCGAATGCTTCCGGCGCGGGGCAGAAGTCCGTAGAGTGCGCGTCCTCAGTGATTGCTGGTTCCTGCGCCATGTTCGAAAACCTGTCCAAACGCCTGTCCGATACCGTCAACCGACTGCGTGGCCGCGGCCGATTGTCCGAAGGCAATATCCGCGAAGCCCTGCGCGAGGTGCGCATTGCCCTGCTGGAGGCCGATGTGGCCTTGCCGGTGGTGCAGGCGCTGATGGAGCGGGTCAAGGCGCGCGCGGTGGGTCAGGAGGTGATGCAGAGCCTGACGCCGGGTCAGACCCTGATCAAGATCGTGCGCGACGAGCTGGTCGCGGTCATGGGCTCGCAGAACGAAGAGCTGAACCTGAATTGCCCGGCACCGGCCGTGGTGCTCATGGCCGGCCTGCAGGGCTCGGGCAAGACCACCACCACCGGCAAGCTGGCCAAGCTGCTGCACGAGCGCCGCAAGAAGAAGGTCATGGTGGTCAGCTGCGACGTCTACCGTCCTGCCGCCATCGAGCAGCTGAAGACCGTGGCCGCCCAGGTTGGCGCCGAGTGGTTTGCCAGCACCCCGGATCAGAAGCCGCTGGCCATCGCCCGCGCCGCGCTGGATGCTGCCCGCAAGCAGCTGATCGACGTGCTGATCGTCGATACCGCCGGTCGCCTGGCCATCGACGAAGCCATGATGGCCGAAGTGGCCGAGCTCAATCAGGCCCTGAGCCCGATCGAGACCCTGTTCGTGGTCGACAGCATGACCGGTCAGGACGCCGCCAACACCGCCAAGGCCTTTGCCGATGCGCTGCCGTTGACCGGCGTGATCCTGACCAAGACCGATGGCGATGCCCGCGGCGGCGCCGCCCTGTCGGTGCGCTACCTCACCGGTCGCCCGATCAAGTTCCTGGGTGCCGGCGAAAAGATGGACGCGCTGGAACCCTTCCATCCGGATCGCGTGGCCTCGCGCATCCTCGGCATGGGCGATGTGCTGTCGCTGATCGAGGATGTCACCCGCAAGGCTGATCAGGATTCGGTGGAAAAGCTGGCCGCCAAGATGACCAGCGGCAAGCGCTTTGACCTCAACGACATGCGCGAGCAGTTGCTGCAGATGCAGAACATGGGCGGCATGGCGCAGCTGATGGACAAGCTGCCGATGATGCCGAAGATGGGCGATACCGCCGCCGCTGGTGCCATGGGCGACAAGGAAATGCGCAAGATGGTGGCGATCATCAATTCGATGACCCCCAAGGAACGGCGCTTTCCGGATCTGCTCAACGGCTCGCGCAAGGTCCGCGTGGCCCGTGGATCGGGCACTCATCCCTCCGACATCAACCGACTGATGAAGCAGTACATGATGATGGAAAAGATGATGAAGAAGATGTCCGGCGGCGGCATCAAGGGCATGCTCCGCGCCCTCAAGGGTGGCATGGGCGGCGGCATGCCGCCGGGCTTGGGCGGTGGTCCGAGGCGCTGAGTGCTGCTGCGCGTGCTGCACTGAATCAGGGTGGAAAGCGTCAATCTTGCCGTGAAGATCGCACTGGTGGCGCTCGGATTGATCGCCACGCTGAGCGCCTGGATTCGCTCCCGTCAGCGCTATCGCAAGCTTGAATATCTGGCTCACTCCCATGCTGCGGGCGCGCCGTGGCGGTGGCGGGCGCCCGATCAAAGTGCCGAGCTGCAGCATCGTGACGGTCAGTCCGGTGCCCGATTGCGTGTGGAACAAACTGATCACGCCAGCGTTCTGCATCTGCCGGTGCGCAAGTTGTTCATCGAGTCTGTGGGTCGCGGTCTGGGTCTGATGCTGGCCGGCATGATGGCCTTTGCAATGGTGAGCAGAGCCTGGGGCATCGCCTTTGGCACCCTGGAGCCCCTGTTTCTGTTCGAGTGGGTGCCGGGCATGCTGATCATCGGCATGGGCGTGGCGCTGCAGTTTTTCGGCAGCAGGGTTGCTCGCATCGAGCGATCGCCTGAATCACTCGTGCTGGCCGTTGATATCGCCTTCCGCATGCGCTGGCACTACCGCATCAGGCGCGAGAGCGGACCTGAATTCCAGGGCAAGCCGCAAAGCCTGTTCGGTCTCGATCGGGGACAGGATATGCCGGATTATTTCCTGCGCATTCGGCATCGACGGCGCGGATGGTTTCCACGCACGCTGAAACTGCTTCTGTCGGTCAATCAGACTCAGGGCGATTGGATCGTGGGCGGTCTCCAGGACTGGACACGAGCCACCCGTTCCGAACTGACTCCCCCGACCGGCCATGAACCACCCGCTGGCCCGTAGGAGCGACCTTGCGTCGCGACTGCTCTGCCCAGCGAACAGCCCTGCTGAGCCGCTGCGCGGCACAACGGGCTACTGTAGCCCGAACTGCGCGCAGCGCTGTCCGGGCGGTGACGCGGAAGAGCCCCGCTGAGCCGCTCCGCGGCACAACGGGCTACGAACAGCCCCGCTTACCCTGCGATCAGATCCCGTAGCTGGAACAGGGCCCAGAAGCCCACCACCAACAGGATACAACTGAGCATCAGGCCAAGCAGGAAGCCAAGCCCGATCGCCCCGCGGCGTCTGTCCACGGCCGAATGAACGACGATGGGCAGCATCCCCGCGGCCGCCACGACCAGACAGGCGAAGCCGATGGCCAGCAGCGAGAATGCCCAGTTCATGACCACTGCAAGCGCACCGCTGTCATCCCAGACGTCGGCCTTCTTGCCACTGAGGATCGCCCCGCCAGAGGAGATGGCCCACATCCAGGCTGTCCCGATCCAGGTATATCGCCACCATTTCTTCAAGGTCGCCGGGCTCAACAGCACCTTGAAGCGCTGCGTCAGGCTGAGTTGAGCGTGTGCCTCCAGATCTGCAGGACTCTCCTCGGCCACCTGCGGCAGCTTGGCCACCTTGCGTTCAATCCGTTTGCGACGGCTGAGCGCGTTGATCCAGGGGTGATCCAGCAAGCGTTTGCGTTTGCGCAGGAATTTGGGCCGATGCACAAAGGCATTACTGGCGGCGCCCTGCAGCAGCAACACCGTGCCATAGAAGGCAAGCCAGGATTCCGGGATCTGCGTCGAGCCCAACAGTATCGGCGTTCCCAGGACCGTCAGGGCCAGGATCGCCTCCAGCACAGTGCCACGATCCTGCAAGACCGCCTGAGTCTGTTGCAGCGCCAGTTCCGCGTCTTCGTTGCCAGACCACCGAGGCGCCAGCCAGGCGATGGTGATCCAGATCAGCATGGGCACCATCACCGCCCACTCCACCTCGAAGCCAAAGTGCAGCAAAGCCAACAGCGCCAGTATCGATACGATCAGCCAGATGACCTTCCGGCGATTTCGTGGGGACGGATCAGCCAGCGCCTTGGCACGCACCGAGGCAATGGCCATCGCCAGCCCTTCGGCGACCAACAGCAACACCAGCGCCGAACCGGTGCCGGCCGGGAACCACTGCGGAAAGCAGGCATAGAGGGTATAGATCAGCGCACCAACTGCCGGCCATGCGGCCGCGACGAGTGGTTTTCGCCAGGCTCCACCGTCACCGCGCGCTGTGCCTTGTTCCTCGGTGGTTTCCATGTGTCCTGAGTTCCCTCGATGCGATGCGGGCGAGTAGCGCCGTGCCTCTGATGCGCGCGCTGACGCGCCTCAGGGGCAATTCTGCGATCGAAGCTCCATCGGAATGTCCACTGCCGAGCAGCTCCAGTACACGTCAACCCAGTCGCCCGACGCCTCGGAGCGGGGCGTCAGCACGATGGATTTCCCCACCAGCTCGGCCGGTTCATCAAAATGGATCGTGATGACGCCGCCCGGGCCGATGCTGACCGGAAATTGCGGTGAGGATTCTGCGATGCCCGCTTGCGCATTGCTCTCCGGCCAAGTGCCTTCCGAGTTGAAGTACTCGGCAACCGCAGTCCTTGCGGACGCAGCGAGCGAGGGGGCTTCCCGCACCCGGGTTGCCGCATCGGTCTTGGTCGCGGTGTTCTGATCTGCGTCTGGATCCGGAGATGTGCTTGCCGTCACGTCCGCGTCGCTGGCACATCTCATGTATCGATCCACCACCATCTGCCAGGTGGCGTCCGGGTCAAAATCCGCCACCAGTCCGTTGATGCCTTCCTGGCTCCAGGGCTGAAACGCCTGCATGCCGTGCTGGATCATGTAGTCCGGGTGGTAGGCAGGTGGGCCCAGGGCCGCGCAGTTGGGCGCAGAATTGCAGATTTGCGTCAGGAGAGCTGAAGAAGACGTTAAGCTGTTCCTGGATCAACGTCTTGTCAGCCTCACTGAAGGGTTCAAAGCTTGATAGCTTCAGGACTTCCAATCCCTGATGGGCCGTTCTGTCGGCTACTCTGTCGATGTCGTAACGTCCATAGGCCAAAGCCAGCCGGAACAAGCCCGCGCCATGGGCGCCGTCGCCAGCCTGGAAGCAGGCAACCGATCCCTTGAACAGATCAGCGGGTGAGTAGACATTTTTCACCTGCGCCATATCGACGCAGCCGATATCGAAGGTCGACTGCAAATTGCCGGCTGTGGTGATAGTGGTCACGCCACCTTCGGTGCTGACTTCGATGCCAGGCGCCTGCGCGGCTTGCGGCTGCGCTTGATCGGGTGCCATCGGCGGCTGCGCCGGGTCTGGCACCCCTGTGTCTGAGCAGGCTGACAGGGCCAGAAGAGCCATCAGGGAATAACAGGTCGCAGCTTTCATCGGTTTGCCTCGCGTCGTCGTATCCAGATGCTGCACACCCTGTCACACGGCGGGTCGGCGGCCTTGGGTAAAGACCGCGGCAACGCGGCGTTTCGGAACCCATGCGCTGGCCCAGCATTCGCGACCCCAATGACGTGCCGTCAATGGTATTCGAGGCTTTGTGGAAGGCGTTTCCGTCGCCGAGAATAGCGCACAGGCCAACCCGGACCACGACCTCGTTGATCATTGATGGAGACGGTCTCAGATTGTCCCCGGAGGTTTTTCGGGAATGCCTGCCGCCATTGGACATGGCTGTGGGAGCGGATTCTTTCCGCGATCTCGGCTGATGTATGCCGGGGTCCGGATATCGCGGCTGAAGCTGCTCCCACCGATGGCCGGCATACAATCTGACAGCCGTGAGTCCGACCCGGAACAGTCATGTACTTGCCAAAGCATTTTGAACAGGCCGATGCGCAGGCGCTTGCCGAGTCGATCCGCGGTTTTCCGCTCGCCACGCTGATCCATGTCGGCGCGCACGGGCCGGACGCCAACCACATTCCCCTGCGCCTGCGAAGGGTCGGTGAGGCCACGCATCTGGTCGGTCATGTCGCCCGCGCCAACCCCTTGTGGCGCGAGGCCGACGGGCAAGCGGTACTGGCCATCTTCCATGGCCCGCAGGCCTATGTCAGCCCGCAGTGGTATCCCAGCAAGGCCGTGGACGGCAGGGCCGTGCCGACCTGGAATTACTCGGTGGTGCACGCTCATGGCCGTCTGCAGGCGATCGATGATCCGATCTGGCTGCGGCAGCTGTTGGAGGAGTTGAGCGCGGAGCACGAGGCGTTTCAGCCTCGCCCGTGGCGGCTGGACGAGGCGCCGCCGGATTACATCGACCGTCAGCTCCGCGCCATCGTCGGCATCGACCTGCGCGTGGATCGATTGATCGGCAAGGACAAGTTGCACCAGAACCACCCTGAACCGAATCAACGGGGCGTGGTGGCCGGACTTTCAGCGCGCGATCAATCGCCCGCGCAAGCGGTGGCGGCGCAGATGCAGGCGCGGCTGCAGGAGGCTGGCGAGGTTCAGGGATAACAGCGCCGGCACCCGGACGGGAACTGAGCGCGCCTCAATCAATCCTTGATGTCACCGACGGGCGCCGACTGCTCCGCCGGACCCATCCA
This sequence comes from Rhodanobacteraceae bacterium, assembly GCA_024234055.1. Taxonomy (NCBI): domain Bacteria; kingdom Pseudomonadati; phylum Pseudomonadota; class Gammaproteobacteria; order Lysobacterales; family Rhodanobacteraceae; species Rhodanobacteraceae bacterium. The sequence goes on along the minus strand of JACKOW010000003.1, from coordinate 339,694 downwards.
TTCCCTCGTGCGGTCCTCGCGTCCGCCAGCCCCAACGACCGTCGTCAGCAACCCAACGATGAGACTGGCCGGCCCAACACTGCGGCTCGCTTCCACGCACACATGCGCGGGCGGTCATTGATCGGCACCACATTGCCGCCACGCCACCCGTAGATGCCATGAGGGCCGTGGACGCGAGATCCTCTGCGGTGCCGAAACCTCAAGGAGCTACGCTGATGTCCACGACCCTCGCTGCAAACGCTACCACTTTCAACATCACGCTTCCGGTGCTGTGCGTGGCGATCGAGTTGTCGATGAAGAAGTGGAAGATCGGGATTTTGGGGCGGTTCGAACGCAACCCCTCGGTGCATGAGATTACGGGTGACGACTGGACCGCGCTGCTGGCGCTGATTGACCGGGCGAAGCAGCGACTGGGTCTGCCGCCGGAGACGCGGGTGCTGGCGTGCTTCGAGGCTGGCCGTCACGGCCACTATCCGTATCGCATGCTCAAGAGGTTGGGGATCGATGTGCATGAGTGGGCGAGCAATGCGATCGAGAAGCCATCGCGCAAGCAGGCCAAGACCGACCGGTTGGACGTGCGCCGACTGGTGTTGCAATTGCGTCGCACGCTCGATGAAGACGTGGACAAGTACGCGATCAACGTGCCGCCGGCAGACGTCGAAATGGCGCGGCGGCGGCATCGCGAACGCGATCACTGGGTGAAGGTGAAGACGCAGCACGAGTTGCGCTGGGAATCGCTGCTGGTGAGCCTGGGCGCGACCTTGGTCAAGCCAAGCCGAGCACCCAGGTTGAGCGGATCAAGGACTGCTTTGGGGAGGCGTTGCCGGAGTCGATTCAAGCTGAGCTCAAGCGTTTGCAGGAACACATATTGCTGACGAGGAAGCAGATTCGCGCGGTGGAAGCGGAGCAGATCTCATCGCTGAAGAAGCGCGCGCGCCGGCGAGGTTGTGGAGCACGCCCGGATGGTGGAGCAGGTGTGGCAGCTGATGGGATTGGTGGGTGTGGGCGTGCATACGGCCTGGCCGGTGGTGTTCGAAGCCTTCGGTTGGCGCGGCTTCAAGAACCGGCGTCAGGTCGGCGGTTTCATGGGTTTGACCGGAACCCCGTTCGAGTCCGGCAATTCAAGCCATGAGCAGGGAATCAGCAAATGCGGGCCGCCTAATCTGCGAGCGATGATGGTGGAACTGGCGTGGCGCTGGATCCGCCACCAGCCGGACACCGACTTAACGCGCTGGTTTCAAGAGAAATTCGGCGTCGGCAAGGCCTCGCGCAAGCGCGGCATCGTGGCCTTGGCGCGGCGGCTGTCGATCCTGCTCTGGCGGTACCTGGAGTACGGTGTGATCCCGGAAGGCGTACGCCTGAAGGAGGTGCGGATGCCGAGCATGGGCGAAGCTGCGCAGCTGCAGATGGCGGCTTGAATTAAGCCACAGAACCCGAAAACGCGAGAACGAACGCAACAGAAACGCGACCAGTCAACATCAGCAAGGCGGGCGCCCGTACCCGGCCTGGGTGGTTCAAGACCACCGTTCTTGTAGATGGGGCGCCCTTGGATCGGCAGCTTTCGCAACAGCGAAAACGGCAAAAGGTGATCCGCAGTGAGTGGACACGAATAGAAGGTGGTCCAGCGAAAACTGGCTCTTCGACCGATCACTTGAGGATGACGGCAGGATCGCCGCAACGACAACGGAAGTTCATGTAACGGAAAGCAAAACGAGCCGCAGATTCCTTGACGTTCGGAAAGCCCTCATAGAAGGCCGGGTCCTCGCGTCCGCGAGCCTCAAGTCGGCCGCACATCCCCACACGCGAGGCGCCCGGCGCATTTCCCACACCCACATTGCCGCCACGCCACCAGAAGGCCGGGTGCTCGCGTCCGCCAACCCCAACGTGGCCGCTCACCCCATACGCGAGGCGCCCGGCGCTTTCCCACTCCCACATTGCCCAGGCGCCATCCCAACGGCAACATCCTCACACCCACCGCACGCAACCCCGCCCCATGGAACGCACCGAACGCATCGCCCTGTTGCACGGCTTGCTGAGTCGAAATCGCTACGGATTGAGCAATGACCGCCTGATGCAGGAAGCCCAGCGCTCGCGCTCCGCTTCAGCCCCCACGCCGCGCGCTGGATAGCCGACGAACACTCGCACCCCGCCCAACGCCAGCGACAACTACCCCACGGCAGCCTGGAACTCACCATCCCCTACGCCCAGCCCCGCGAACTGCTGATGGACATCCAACGGTACGGCGCCGACGCCGAAATCCTCGCCCCACCCGAGCTGCGCCAGCAGATGCGGGAGATGCTGGCAGCGGCGCTGGCGAACTGTCCCCAGCCAGCCAAGTAGAGTAGGGCGAGCCGCCACCCGGGATCGCCGAGTTGCACTCGGCGCTCTTGCTTCACCCAGTCCCTCTGGGATCGCCGAGTTGCACACGGCGATCTTGCTTCTCCGAGCCCAGCCACCACCGACACACCAACGGCGTAGCCGCTGCCCTGACACGGCTACACCGGAAGGCGGAAAAGCCAAAAGCTGCCGAGTACAACTCGGCGATCCCAGCCGCCCCCGGTATCGCCAATTTGCACTCTGTGCTGTCGCTTCCCGCCCCTCTCGCCATCAACCTCACAGGCGGATCCCACCGCCCACACCCCTAGCCGAGCGAGATTCCCCATCGACGGTGAGGCAGTGGCGGGAGGGCTCCCACGGTCTGTCATGCAGAAGCGGGCGAACAGTCCAACCACCCCGGCCCTTTAGGCTTCTTCCAAAGAGCCGATCGGGACCATACAAGCGGACTCTGTCCGCGATGCTCACGCCGGTTGAAGAGCATCGCCGGCGGAGCCCACTCCCACGGGTTGACGACGACAGCTTGCCGGTAGGCGCATCAACGCGGAGTACGCAGAGGGTCGGCACTCGCGACAAGTCCTAAGACAATGTATCGTAATGTTACTCAAAGGTCGCGGCGCGCGGCCATTCCCTTCATCGAGGATCCATGCGCACTCTTGCTCTTCTGTGTCTTCTCCCGCTGCCCTGTCTGGCGCAGCCGCTGTTGCCGAAGCTCGTGGCCACTCAGCCGCGCCTGTCGCTGTCACCGGACTACATCGGTTTCGACATCCAGAGTCGCTGTGGAAGCGACTGGATGTTCTTCTACAACGGCGAGTGGGCCTGCGTCCGGCATGTGGGCAACCGGGTCACGGTCACTGACGCGGGCCGGTACTCGGGTCCCACGTCGCTGTCGTTTTGGCAAAGGCTGGTCCGTGGTCCCATTGCAGGCGACAACAAGGTCTACATGGCGACCACCAACCCGTTCTTCTCCACCAATCCGGTTGCCGCCATTGATCCCATGACCGGCGCACGCTCCGAATTCGCGCTCACCTCGGCCTTGCCTTCCGACCCGGTGTTCTATGCCCAGCTGCCGGGTGACCCGAACCCGACGATGATTGGCATCACCTCGGGGTCCTCGGCATTGATCACGCTTCCCGGCGGTCTGCAGCCGCCTTTCCAGACGTTGGCGACCACCAATATCAAGACGGTAGTCAGCGGACAGTTCGATGCGGATGGCGCATCGGAATTGGGTTGGCTGGCGCCGGGCACCGGCCTCTTGCGCTTTCGCGACGCGTCGACCCTGATCGACGAGCCGTGGACGCCGCTTGGTACCTTCACCGAAGCGCGCCCAGCCTGGAGCGGCGATTGGGACGGCGATGGCCACGATGAAATCGCCATGGCGACCGCTGCAAACGGAGCGCTGGCGCTGCTCGATCCCGACATGGGCGGTTCCTACCGTGAGCCGGCGCTGCCGATGCCGGATATCTATCGAGCGTTGGGCCTGCTCGACTGGACTGCAGCAGGATCACGAGAACTGGTCGCACTGGGTAACGACCATGTCGCCGTGGTGGATCCGCGCAGCGGGGCGGTGCTGCGGGACCAGTCACTCGCCCCGGGGGGCGTGGGTCGAGTCATCGCGAAGGCGCTGGACTGGGACAATGACGGCGACCAGGACCTGCTGTGGTTCGATCAAGGGTCGATGCGTCTGCTGCGAAATCCCGAGGGCGCCAGCGTACTCCAGTGGAGCCATGGCGAGAGTCACGCACTCGGCTATTTTCAGGCGCAAGGCGAGCAGCAATTGGTCGTTGTCATCGAGGCGGGCGGGGACTTGCTCATCCGTCGGCTGAATCCACGCACCCTGTCGACCATCACCGAGATTGTCGTTCCCAACCTGCCCTTCCCTTCGCCCGGAAATGTGCAGTCTCCGGAATTCCTGCTGGGCGATTTCCATTCCTCCCCGGGCCCGGAAATCCTGCGGATATCGAGCACCCTGCTCCGCGCCTTTGCGCTGGATGGCACTCAGTTGTGGGAACGGGCCGCCAGCACGAACAGCGAGTACAGCTTTGTGCAGCTGTCAGACAGCGAGTGCGCCGGCATCGATTGTCCGCCGCTGGCGGTGCAGGAGCGCAGCACTACCGGCAACTCGATCGTCCAACGCGTGCTCAACGGGCAGGATGGCAGCGTTTTCTGGAGTTCGAGTCCCAGCAATCAATCCCAGGCGCTGCGCGCCCTGACCCAGCTGTCCGGTGACAGCTATCCGGAACTCGTCGTTCATGCCGAGCAGCGTTTGCGCGCGATCGATGCCCGCACCGGCCAGATTGTGTGGGATGTTCCGATGAATTCGGTCCAAGACGTCCGGGCGGTGCGCCGAAACGGCAATCGCCTTGCAGTGATGCTGCAGGATTCGACGCTGGTGCTCCTCGACATCAACGGCAGCGAACTGAACCGTCGACAGCTCAGCCTCAATGGCTCGTGCGAGTCCCTGTGTCGCTTGAGCTATCTCGCGCGACCCGCCGAAGCCGGGGATTGGATCGTCACTGGGAGCCGACCGCAGTACATGGCCGTGCGCGACGATCTGTCAGGCGAAGTCACATCGGTCGACGACTCGCTGCAGACTTTCCTGTCCTGCAGGTTGCCTCGCCGACACTGCTGAATGGCGTGCGCGACAACGAGGTCAGGGCCTGGGAACTGGTGGATCAGCTCTTCGGCAACGGCTTTGAGGAGTAGGGGCGAGAGCTGGCGGGAGTCGACTTGAAGACCACCGCATTGGTCGCGATGACTGGGCTGCGTTGAAGGAACACACGCCCTACGGCTTGCTGCCGGTGCTCGACCTGCCTGGACTTGCGCCGCTGGCGCAGACCAATGCCGTTCTGGTGCTGATTGGTTGCCGTTACGGTTGGAGATCCAGGACATCCTCGTCGAGTGGGCTTGGAATCAGTCGCTGACTGAGCGTTGAGTCCCCCTGATTCCTGATCCGGATGCTGACGGTACTCCCGGACAATGAGATCCTGGTCGCGCTGGCGAAGAAGTTCAACGTACGCGCTTCGGTGGATCGCTATGGCGTCGATGGCGGTGACCCGCCGCTGGTCAACGACCGCTTCGGCGCCAGCAGCGGCAGCAATGACGACGCCTACCTGGCCGCCCATGCACTCGGTTCAGACGGTCGCCCCTTGCTCGCCAGCCTGCTGCGACGCGATCCCCATACCTGTCCGCGTACCGACCGCTTTCAGCATCTGACCCGGCGTTTGCGCAGCGGCGGTGGCGATGGCAGCTTCGCCGCCCAGGGGCAGGCCTTCTGGTATCCCGTGCAGCCGCTGTTCGACTTCTCCGACTGCAGCGAAGGCGTGCTGGAGGTGCGCGATGTCGCCTTGCAGCGCGATGGGCGCATCCTGCTGCTGAGCTCGATCCAGCAGGACCTGGAGCTGCCCCTGGTCACCCGACTGCAGGGCAATGGCTTTGCCGCAGCGGCATGGGATCTGCAGCCGGCGCCGATGAGTTTTCCGTCAGTGACGGCCCGACCCAATGCCCTGGTGCAATCCGTCGCCACGATCGTCGCCGGCCTCGGTGCTGGTGTCCACGTACCGGCCCATGTGTTGGGCGAAGGCGCCGAGCTGAGCATCAAATACGGTCCCTACCGCAGGGCGGCGGCGATGTCGGGCAGCTCAATGACTGGTCGCTGGACATCCAGTGCCTGAGTCAGCCGCCGGCCTTGTCGGACCTCAGTGTCGATGTCAGTGCCCCGGTCGTGGTCGTCGCCGGCGCCACGGTGAACCTGAACTGGACGGTGACCAACCTCGGCCCCGCTGCCACCATCGGACACACGCGACATCGTGTTCTCCTGCACCTTGGTCCGAAAGTTCTGGCAGTCGCGTGCTAGCCCGCATTTCTCACACCTGCGCGAGCAGATGCCCCCAATCTTCTAGTGAAAACAGGCGATTCCGAGGCACGCAGCAGTCACGGAGTGTTTGGCTGCATCTGCCCGCTTTGCGGCCCTCGCTGGTTCTTTGCGACTATCGCTGCGTTGCTCCTCCTCGCCATGGAATCACCATTCCTCGTCGTCGCGCCTTGCGCTAGTCGCAAAGCCCTGCGCGATCTTCCGCAACAGGTGTGAAAAATGCGGGCTAGAAGGAAGAGGCGGCCGGGTGTAGTGCCGGCAACCACATGAATGCCGCCGCCGCCAGACTGCCGGCCAGGGTGAGCAGTGCCAACAGGCCCAGCGTGACTGCCATGGCGTAGCGCGGCGCTACTCGCAGCGATCTTTCCGCACGCAGATACAGTTCCAGCATCAGCAAAGGCAGTATCCAGCTGGCAAGACTCACCCCGACAAACACCATCCCCCGGTAGTTGATCTCGACTCCCAGCGGCGCCAGCAGCAGTCCGGCAAGCATGATCCCGATGCGCAGGAACCAAACGCCGTTCACCAACAGAAAGGTTCGTAGTGCATGAACGCGATGTCGGGCAAAGTCTCGGTGGATCGCGGTGCGCCATGCCAGCGTCGCGAACACCAGGATCAGCACGCCGTTGAGGGTGATCGACAGGTTGCTGCCCGGGCCAAGCTGCGAGCCGCGAATCCAGGTCAGCGACAACCCGGTCAATGCGGCCACCAGGGAGATGCCCAGGAAAATCCGGCCATTCCAGCGATGCAGGCGAGGCCAGCGACGACGTACGCCGGGTATCAATTGCCAGGTTCCGGCGAAAGTGACGATGCCGCCCATCAGCGCATGGGCGATGAACTGAAAGTTGCCGATGGCATCGCCAGGGACATAGCCGGTAACATGCGCCTTTTGATTGAGTCCGGCGAGGTCACCGCTGACGGTGTGCCCGCCGAAGAACAGCAGGATGAACAGGACGAAGGTCCACTGACCTATCGTGGCGCAGATGAACCAGGCGGCGGCCCCCAGCTGCAGGGCGCGGGCGGAAGAATGGGTGCGAGTGTGGGTCATGCCGTGATGCCGGGTCTGTGGAGAAGTCTCAAGCCTGCCCCTGTGCCAACGCGGGGTCTCGCCGATTCGCGAATCGGCGAGTCGAAAATCCGCACCGGAAATCGTTGTTCAACTGCGGTTAGGCTGTGACTGGCGACGCATGCGAAGTCACCGTTGGTGCGTCAGACTGTTCGGGCTCCAGGGGAGGGATTGACGATGCTGTGGTGGGAAGCAACTTTGACCGCCGTGGCCGTTGGCGTGGCACTGCTGTCGTTGCTGACCTTGCGGATGCAGCACAACCTGCGGGATCACGAGCGGCTGTTCGCCGTGGTCAGCGGCTCTCTGGCGTTGTCGCTGATGTCACCGTTCGTGGTGGACACCCAACCCTGGCTGGTGTGGATGGTGGCGATCGGTGGCTCAGTCACCTGCAACGGCTTCTGGCTGGTCTCCCGCACCCTGTTCCGCGGCGACCGCGGCGTGCGGCGGGTACACCTTCTGCTGGCGGCAAGTGTGGCCATCCTCATTGCCATCCATCGCGGCACGGCGCTGCAAGCCAACGCCGAACCGTCCATGGCTACTGTGAGCATCGATGCCTTGCTGACGTTGAGCAGCACTTCCTTGCTGGCGTTGAGCTTCGTTGAACCCCTGCGCGGCTGGTCCGCGCAATGGACACAGACCGAGCGGAGCTTGCGCATCGGCTTCATGATCCTCTACGGCAGCAGCGTCCTTTCGACGACGCTGTTGGGTGAACTCGCGCATGCCTTCCCGACGCTGGTCCCGCTGCGAACCAGCGCTGTGGCGCTTTGCGCCATGCTGATGATCGCTTTCATGCATCATGCCTTTCGCCTGCGGCGCCTGAGTCCGGCACCCTTGCTTGCCGCTGACCGGGCGCATTCCGCGCCGAGGGCCCCGGTTCCGGCTGCCGGTGACGCGACCCTGATCGCCGAGCTGCAGCGCCACCTGAGCGTCCTCAAGGTCTATCGCGAACCCGAGCTGAAAGTTGCGCAGCTGGCCGAGCGACTGGGAACCGTTGAGCATCGGCTCAGCAAGCTGATCACCCAGCACACCGGCGAAAGAAACTTCAACCAATTGCTCAACCGCCACCGCGTAGCCCACGCCTGTGCGCTGCTCGCGGCCCCAGAGGGCTGCGGCACTATCCTGCAGGTCAGCAGCGAAAGCGGCTTCGCCTCGCTGGGCCCATTCAACCGCGCATTCAAGTCCATGATGGGCTGCACGCCCACCGCGTATCGTGCCCGTTGCCTGGCCGAAGGCAGACACCATCAGGCGGACACCATCGGATACCCACTTTCCAGCAACTCTGCGGCAGCAACGCGCGAGTTGTTCCCACAGACATGAACGGCGTCAGCGGCGATCATGCAACGATTGCCAGCGCCCCATCTTCGATCGGAAGCGTCACGCTACGCGGAGTTGCTCGCAGATGAGCGAGGCAAGCGTCGTTGTCCGGGCTACGCTGGATGGCGGGGCCGTGACGGATAATGCCGCCGCCAACGCGCCGCACCCTTTGCCTCTTGCCTGGGAGATACCGCTGTGACTCGACCCAGCCTGACCTATTTCGACGCCCCGGTGAGCCGCGGTGAGGAATGCCGCCTCGCGCTGCAGTTGGCGGGCGTCGACTTTGAAGACCATCGTATTCGTCGCGAAGACTGGCCGGCGTTGAAGGAACACACGCCCTACGGCTCGCTGCCCGTGCTCGATTTGCCTGGACATCCGCCGCTGGCGCAGACCAATGCCATCCTGGTGCTGATTGGTCGCCGCCACGGGCTGCACCCGGCCGACGACTTCGAGGCGGCCCGCCACGAGGGCATGATGCAGCACGTGGAAGATCTGCGTGCGAATGTCGGCCCCACCATCCGCATGGGCGAGGCCGAGAAAAAGACCGCCCGCGAAGCACTGGTGGCCGGCTACCTGCCCGCCTGGGGCCGCGCGGCCGAACGCAACATCGCCACCGGGCCGTACTTCGCGGGCGAGCGCATCCACGTGGTCGACGTGAAACTGCATATGGCCGTGCGCTGGTTCCTCGGCGGCAACGTCGACCACATTCCGGCCAACATCTTCTGCAGCTACCCCAAACTCATGGGCGTACACGACGCCGTGCGCGAGCATCCGCAGATCAAGGCCTGGTACGCGCGGGCGTAGCAAGCGCAATCGATCAAGGCGATTGCTGCGGACCCATGGATGAAAATAGACAGCCAGACGTTGCGGATGGGTCTATCAGGTACGTTTGTCGCCGGTGCCCTGCCTGCGGGTTCGGGGTAGGGCATTTGGAGCGTATGGGTTTCTGGGTGTCCATTGCTGCCGGCTACTGTAGCCCGAACTGCGCGTAGCGCTGTCCGGGCGGTGACGCGAAGAGCCCCGCTGAGCCGCTGCGCGGCACAACGGGCTACTGAACTGCGTGCAGCAGGGTCCATTCCGGCCGCGCTGGAACTATTGTTTGCGCTTGCTGCTCTCATCGTGCACTCATTCAGGCGCTGCGGGCGCGGGGTTGCGTTGATTGCGCGGCCTTCGCCAGCCGTCGAACCCAGCACTACATCGCCAGCAGGAGCTTCCATGGCCAGACCTATCTTCGCGCTCTCCGTCAGCCTGGTGCTCGGCTTGACGGCCAATTTGCCCGCCGACGCCGATGAACTGTCGCCGGCGATGGAGGCCTACGAGGACGTGACTCGATTGCGCGATCCGCATTCGGACGTCATTTATCAGGGTGCCGCCGCCACGCCAGAGGAACTGCGCGCCATTCTGGTCGATCTGGACCAGGGATTGGCCAAGCTCGATACGCCGCTGTACCGGGATCTGGGCGAAGGCAATGAATATCTGCGCTATCGACGTTTCAATTTCCTGATCGACAAGGTCAAGGTGCATGCGCGGCTGAACGAGATGACGGAGGCGCTGGCGGCTTGGGAATCGGTGCAGGACATCGCCTGGTTGTCGGAGATCAGCCCCTTCGTCTCCGATGTTCATGTCCAGCGCCTGCTGGCCGATCCGCGCTCTGCCGGCATTCGGGCGCAAGCCGAAGTAACGGCGCGCTGGGCTGGCTATCCAGCCTTGAAGACACCGTATCGCGAGCAGTTGCCGGTAGCCGAGCGCATTGCCGGGCTGTCGCTGATCTGGTCGGTGGCTCGCGACAATTTTGTCTGGTTCGATCAGCTGCCGGAGCTCGACTGGGATCAGGCCTATCTGGAAACGCTGCCCAAGGTGATCGAGGCCAAGGACACCGCCGACTACTATCGCGAACTGATGCGCTTTGCCGCTCTGCTCAAGGATGGGCACAGTAACGCCTATCCACCCGATGAGCTGGCGCCGGCCATGTACTCGCGCCCGGGTCTGCGCACGGCGCTGGTGGAGGACAAGGTGCTGGTGCTGGAGGTGCGTGATCCGGCGCTGGCGAAGTCGGGCGTGAAGGTCGGCGATGAGATCCTCCGCATCGACGGCCAACCGGTGCGGAGCTATGCAGAAGCGCAGGTGGCGCCGTACGAAAGCAGTTCCACGCGGCAAGATCGCGACGTGCGCAGTTTCAGCTATGGATTGCTGGCTGGCGATGCCCAGCAGCCTGTACAACTGCAGCTGCGATCGGCGGGCGGCAAGCTGTTCGAGGTGTCCGCACCGCGCTCGGGCTACCAGCGCACGCCGGGGCGGGCGTCCGAGAGTTTTGAAGTGCGCCGCGACGGCGTGGCGGTGTTGCGGGCTTCGCAGTTCGAATCGGATGCGGCCCATCAATTGCTGCTCAAGCACTGGTCGGAACTGAGTTCCGCCAAAGCCCTGGTGCTCGATCTGCGCGGCAACGGCGGTGGTTCCAGCAACCATGGCTGGGATCTGCTGACGCATCTCAGCGACGATCCGGTGGTAACACCGGTGTCTCGCTACCGCGATGGCTCGCCACTGAGTCGAGCCCGCAATGGCGAGAATGCCTCGATCAAATGGCGAATCGTGCCGGACGAGCCCTACCAGCGACGGGACTCGCGCAAGTTCAGCGGCCCGGTAGCCATGCTGATCGATGCCCGCACCTTCTCGGCGGCCGAAGACACGGCTGCCGCATTCAAGCTGATGCAGCGCGGCCCCATCATCGGCGTCGCCAGCGGCGGCAGCACCGGTCAACCCCTGGGCTTCCCGCTGCCCGGCGGCGGCTTCGCGCGCATCTGCGTCAAACGCGACAGCTACCCGGATGGCACCGATTTCGTCGGCGTGGGCGTGCTGCCGGACATCGAAGTGGCGCCGACGGTAGCGAGCGTACGCGCCGGTCGCGATCCGGAACTGGAAATGGCCGTGCGGACGGTGACGCGGAAAAGCCCCCGCTGAGCCGCTGCGCGGCACAACGGGCTACACGTGCCCTGCGGGGCCGGCTTACCTCAGACTTATGTCCGGTTTGCGCGCACTACGTTCGTCCGTTAGGCTCGGATTCATCTGCCGCATGGGCCTTGGGAGGGGGCTGTGCGGTGCCACCAACGAGAGCCATCCATGACCCAAGATCAGTCCGCGCCGACGTCTCGTCTGCGTGTCGTCGCTCCTCCCGCGGCCGATGCAGCGCGCATTCTCACCCCGGAAGCGCTGCAATTCCTGGAAGATCTCTGCATTCGCTTCCTGCCTGAGCGCAAGCGGCTGCTGGCGGCGCGTGAGGCCCGTCAGGAGCGCATCAACGCCGGCGAGCTGCCGGATTTTCGTCCCGAGACCGCCGCGATCCGCGCTGGCGACTGGAAGGTGGCGCCGATTCCCCTCGACCTGTGGGATCGCCGGGTCGAGATCACCGGGCCGGTGGATCGCAAGATGATCATCAACGCGCTCAACTCGGGCGCCAAGACCTTCATGGCCGATTTCGAGGATTCGAATGCGCCGACCTGGGACAATCTGATCGGAGGGCAGGGCAATCTCTTTGATGCCATCCGCCGCCAGGTCGATTTCGTCACGCCCGAAGGCAAGGCCTACAAGCTCAAGGACCAGACCGCCACGCTGATCGTGCGACCGCGCGGCTGGCATCTGGACGAGGCCCACGTGACGCTCGATGGCGAGCCGATTTCAGGCTCGCTGTTCGACTTCGCCCTGTTCCTGTTTCACAACGGCCAGGAACTGCTGGCGCGCGGCAGTGGCCCGTACTTCTATCTGCCGAAGCTGGAAAACCACATTGAAGCGCGGTTGTGGAATCTGGTCATCGATCACTGCGAAACGCAGCTGAAATTGCCGCGGGGTTCGGTCAAGGTCACGGTGCTGATCGAGACCCTGCTCGGCGCTTTCGAAATGGATGAAATTCTTTACGAACTGCGCGAGCACATCGTGGGCCTCAATTGCGGCCGCTGGGATTACATCTTCAGCTACATCCGCACCTTCCAGACCGATGCCAGCCGGGTGTTGCCCGAGCGCGGACAGGTCACGATGGGCAGCGGTTTCCTCAAGGCCTATTCGCAGCTGCTGATCAAGACCTGCCATCGCCGCGGCGCTTTTGCGATGGGCGGCATGGCGGCGCAGATTCCCATCAAGAACGATCCGGAAGCCAATGAGGCGGCAATGGCCAAGGTGCGCATCGACAAGGAGCGCGAGGCCAGCAATGGCCACGACGGCACCTGGGTGGCGCATCCGGGGCTGGTGCCGATCGCGATGGAGATCTTCGACAAGCACATGCCCGAAGCCAATCAGCTGGGCAATCTGCGCCCCGATGTCGAGGTGTCGGCCGAGGACCTGATCCGTCCGCAGCAGGGCACGATCACCGAGGCTGGTGTGCGCCTGAACATGAACATCGGTCTGGAATACATCGGCGCCTGGTTCTCGGGCAACGGCTGTGTGCCCATCCACAACCTGATGGAAGACGCCGCGACTGCCGAGATCTCCCGCGCCCAGTTGTGGCAGTGGGTGCGCACCGGTGCCCGCCTGGACGATGGTCGAGTGATCGATGCGGCCAAGGTGGAGCAGTGGCTCAATGAGGAAGTGGTTAAGCTCAAGAACGGCAATCACCCGCTGAGCGCCACCGACCTGGATGCCGCCGCCGCAATTCTGAAGCAGTTGGCTCTGGCCGAGCGTTTCGAGCGTTTTCTTACCCTCCCGGCCTACGGGCTGCTATTGCAACGTGAACGAGGCTGAATCATGGCGTTTTTGACTGCTGAGCAATTGGAACAAGATTGGGCCACCAATCCCCGATGGAAGGGCGTCACCCGCCCCTACAGTGCAGCCGACGTGGTACGTCTGCGCGGCACCGTGCCCGTAGAGCACACGCTGGCCAAGCTCGGTTCCGAGAAGCTCTGGCGCTATCTGCACACCGAGGATTACGTCAATGCGCTCGGCGCGCTGACCGGCAACATGGCCATGCAGCAGGTCAAGGCTGGCCTCAAGGCCATCTACCTGTCGGGCTGGCAGGTGGCTGCAGATGCCAATACCGCTGGCGCCATGTATCCCGACCAGTCGCTGTATCCGGTGGACTCGGTGCCGAATGTGGTGCGCCGCATCAACAACGCGCTGCTGCGCGCCGACGAGCTGCACCATGCTGAAGGCGATGCCGACTTCGACTGGCTGCAGCCGATCGTGGCCGACGCCGAGGCCGGTTTCGGCGGCGTGCTCAATGCCTTCGAACTGATGAAGCACATGATCGAGGCCGGTGCCGCCGGTGTGCATTGGGAAGACCAGCTGGCCAGCGCCAAGAAGTGCGGCCACATGGGCGGCAAGGTGCTGGTGCCGACCCAGGAAGCGGTGCAGAAGCTGATTGCCGCACGTCTGGCGGCCGACTGCGCCGGCGTGCCGAGCATCATCGTTGCCCGCACCGATGCGCTCGCCGCCGATCTGGTCACCAGCGATATTGATCCGAATGACAAGCCCTTCCTGACCGGTGAGCGCACCGTTGAGGGCTTCTACCTGAGCAATATGGGTCCGGAGCAGGCGATCTCGCGTGGTCTGGCCTATGCACCCTATTGCGATCTGATCTGGTGCGAGACCGGCAAGCCGGATCTGGAATTCGCCAAGCAGTTCGCCGATGCCATCCATGCCAAGTTCCCGGGCAAGATGCTCGCATACAACTGCTCGCCGAGCTTCAACTGGAAGAAGTACCTGGACGACGCCACCATCGCCAAGTTCCAGCGCGAGCTCGGCGCCATGGGCTACAAGTTCCAGTTCATCACGCTGGCCGGTTTCCACGCGCTGAATTTCTCGATGTTCCAGCTGGCCAAGGGCTACAAGTCGCGTCAGATGTCGGCTTATGTGGAACTGCAGCAGGCTGAGTTTGCGGCCGAGCCGCTGGGCTACACTGCGACCAAGCACCAGCGCGAAGTGGGCACGGGTTACTTCGACCAGGTCACCCAGGTCATCGCCGGCGCGCAGTCTTCGATCACCGCGCTGAAGGGTTCCACCGAGGACGAGCAGTTCCTCGATGAAAAGGTAGCCTGAACAGGATCGCCGCCGCGCCGTTTCTGAACGGCGCGGATGGCCCCGGGGACCTTCCCGGGTCGTTCTTGTAGGTATTGCACCCTCACCCCGGCAGGTTTCTGTCGGGGTTTTTTGTGCCTGTAGTTTCGTTGGAGCGACCTCGTGTCGCGAGCGCCAACACCGGAGGCTTGCGCCCGAACGTGTTCCGGGCCATTTGGTAGCCGACGCATCAACGCGGAGAACGCAGAGGCACGCAGAGAACGCGGAGAAGGGCGAATGCCAACCTGAATCTGCTTCTCTCTGCGTGCTCCGCGCCCCTCTGCGTTCTCCGCGTTCAGCTTCTTCGATCAAGCCCGCCACGTGGTCCGGCTTGCGCTGCCTTGTCGCGACGCGAGGTCGCTCCTACCGGGCAGGGTTTCGCGCAGGAGCGCCTTCACGGCGCGACCGATGACGCCGCAGAGTAGCGGGTGGGTCGCGGTGCCGGGCCGCCGGTCGCGACGCGAGGTCGCTACAGAGCGCGGCCGGCGGCGTCGTGATTGAGGAAATAAATGCCGGCATAGACCTTGGGATCAATTGCGAAACCGGCGGCCATCTTGGCGGCGACGAAGGCGGCGATCTCGTTGACCGGGACTTCGTGCACGGTGATGTCCTCGCTGGCATCGCCACCGCCGGCATTTACCCGCATCAGGCCGCGGGCGCGGACGAAATGCATGATTTCGGTGCTCATGCCGGCGGAACTCGGGCCGGCCATGATGCTGTCGACGTGCTCGCAGTCCCAGCCGGTTTCTTCCAGCAGTTCGCGACGGGCCGACTCGCGCCAGGATTCGCCTTCGAAGCTGGCCTGATCGCCGATCAGTCCGGCCGGAAACTCCAGGGTCTTTGACTGGATCGGGATGCGGTACTGCTCCACCAGCAACACCCGGTCCTCGGGCGTGACCGCGACGATGATCACGGCACCCTGCGGATTGGCGCGCTCGGCGTATTCCCAGGTACCGCGTCGGCGCAGATGCACATACTTGCCAGCGAACAGGGTTTCAATGGATTGATCAGTCATGATTGGGGAACTTAATCGGCGGGGGGCGGTCAGCATTGCTTCGCAGTTCAGCGCGGCGCACGCGATAATGCCACGCTTGTCCGACTGTGCCGCCAGACGCCGTGCCGGTCCGGAATTGCCCCTTTCTTGTTCCTCATCTCTGTTGGTGTCATGAAATCAAAGACCTACGTTCTCAACATTTGCGCAGCTGCAATGATCCTCGCGGCCTCCAACTTGTCGGCCCAGGCCCTGCGCAATGCGCCGCCGCCGCCACCTACTGACACCCAGATCGAACTGTCCAAGATCTCCGATATCGGCCAGCTGATGCAGAAGGCGGAGGGCTGGAAGTCCGCGGGCGACATGCGCCGCTACACCTATGCCATGGAGCGCCTGCTGGCACTGCGCCCCTACAGCCCGACTTTCATGTATCGGCTGGCCGAGGCCTACGCCATCCAGGACGACAAGACCCGGGCCTACAACCTGCTGATCCAGGTGCAGAAGCAGGGCCTGGCGATCAATCCGGACAAGGACAAGGATTTCGATCCCATCCGCAACACGCAGGCCTTCAAGTACATCATCGAGGGGCTGGAAGCCAATGCCACGCCCTTTGGTGAGGGCAAGGTGGCGATCACGCTGAAGGACGCGCCGGAACTCATCGAGAGCCTGACCTATGACGCCAAGGGCAAGCGCTTTCTGGTGGGCAGCGTGCGCACGGGTGAAATCCTGAGCGTGAGTCTGGACGGCAAGAAGCAGAGCGTCTGGGCCAAGCCGGCCACGACCGTGGGCTTGAAGAGTGTCTTCGCCCTGGCGGCTGATGAGGCCCGGGGCTTTCTCTGGGTGGGCACGGCCGGTGCGCCGCAGTATGTGGACCACAAGCCCGCCGACATGGGCTTTGCCGCGCTGCTGAAGATGGATCTGAAGACCGGCAAGTTGATCGAAGCCTATCCCTTGCCGCCGGCGCCAACGCCGCGCAATTTCGGGTCGATCACGGTGTCCAGCAACGGCACGGTGTACGCCACGGATGCGCTCACCAACGTGATCTACCAGGTGCAGGGTGGCGAGCTGCGGGTCCTGCTGACCGTGCCGGGCTCGACCAGCCTGCGCGGCATTGCAGTGACGCCCGACCAGAAATTCCTCTACTTCGTCGACTATGAACTCGGCTTGCGCGTGGCTGATCTGAGCAAGAGCGAAGTGCGTGATCTCAGCAAGGACGGCCAGAATCTGGGCGGCATCGATGGTTTGTACTTCTACAAGGACCATTTGATTGCCGTGCAGAACGGATCGATCCCGACCCGCGTACTGCGCATCGCCCTGACGCCTGATCACATGGCCATCAAGGCCGTGCAGCCGATCGAAGCCAACAAGGACGTGCTGGAAATGCCGACCTACGGCGCCATGGTGGGGGACGATTTCTACTTCATCCCCAACAGCCAGCGCGATGTCTACGACGCCAACGGCAATCCGGTGGCCGGATTCTTCCCGGAAGCGCGCAAGCTCTACCAGGTCTCGGCACGCTTTGCCTGGCAGGGTGAGGACGCGGTCGGCACACAGGGCGCGCTGCCTGCCAAGCCGGAGTAAGGGAGCAAAGCGCGCAATACGCGGAAAGGTGAGGCGCCATTCCCGCGAAGGCGGGAATCCAGCTACGGGTCGCTGGATCCCCGCCTTCGCGGGGATGACGATGGGGGCTCATGGCCTGTGAGCAGCGCGGGGCCAGACTGTTGGCTCGCGAGGGTGGGTCCGGCAGGCCATGCCGCGGCCGCCGGCGCGAACGGCCCTGACGCACATCCCGATTCGCGGCGCGCCGGAGCCGCGCTACCTCGCTGACCGACGGCGACGTCGGAGCGTTGAAGTAGGTCGAGTCTGCGCGCCCGGGAGTTCGGGCTAGGCAAAGCGGGCGTGGATGGCCGCGGCTCGCCGGCGCAGGAAGGGTCCGAATCCGAGCTGGTCGAACAGCTGGCCGAGTGCATCCAGATCCGGTTGCTGCGGGCGCAGCAGTTCGAGATCGTCCGGCACCGGCGCGGCGCAGTGGATCTGCGTGAGCTGACGTGACAGAAACGCCTGCTCGCGGTGTTCGATCAGCTTGAGCTGCAGTGATTTGGCGCCGCGCAGGCGCAGGTGTTCGACTTCCTGTACCCGGCTGTAGAGTTCATCCAGGCTGCCGAAATGTGCCAGCAGCCGTGCCGCGCTGATCTGGCCGACGCCGCGCACGCCGGGAATGTTGTCGACCGGATCGCCGGCCAGCGCCAGCAGATCGACCATCTGGTCGGGGCGCACACCGAAACGTTCCTCCACGGTGGCGCAGTTGTAGCGCTTGTCGCGACCATAGTCCCATTGCTCGTCGCCGTCGCCCAGCAACTGGGTCAGATCCTTGTCGGCCGAGATCACCAGGATCCGGCGCCCCTGGTTGCGGGCCACAGTCGCCAGGGAGCCGATCAAATCGTCGGCCTCATAGCGTTGATCGGAATGGATGCTCAGCCCGAGCAGGCTGGCGACGGCCTTGCAATGGGCAAACTGGCGCAACAGGGCCTCATCGGGCGGCTCGCGGTTGGCCTTGTAGGCTGGATAGATTTCGTGGCGGAAGCCGCTGTCCAGGGCCTCGTCGAAACACACGGCCATATGGCTGTGCTGCCCCTGTTCCAGCAACTGCAGCAGAAAGCTGGCGAACCCCTGCACGGCATTGGTGGGCCAGCCGTCTCGGTCGTGCCAGTCGGGTGGCAACGAGTGGTAGGCGCGGAAGATGTAGAGACTGGCATCGACCAGACAAACCGGTTCGTCGGCAGTGCTCATCAGATGGCTGGCATGTCGGCGGGGCGCCATTCGCGGACCAGTTGTTCGTAACTGGGCCGTTCCCGTGGTGGTGCCTCGCCCTGGGCGGTGCCGATGTGGATGAAGCCCACGACCTTCTCATGCGCTTCCACACCCAGAATGCGCAGCGCGATCTCGTCGTAGGCGGGCCAGCCGGTCAGCCAGATGGCACCATAGCCCAGGGCGCAGGCGCCGATCAGCAGGTTCTGGGCCAGCGCCGCTGCCGACAGCAATTGCTCGACTTCCGGAATCTTGTGATCCGGCGTCAGCCTGGCAATCACGGCGATGACCACCGGGGCGTGGGAAAAGCGCTGCAGGTCCTTCTGCAGCAGCGCTTCATCCATCTCGTCGCCGCGGGCCTTGCGCATGTCCACCAGGGCCCGGCCGAGTGCATCACGGGCCTCGCCGTGGATCAGCAACAATCGCCACGGACGCAGGCGGCCGTGATCGGACACCTTGGCGGCGGCCTCGATCAAGGCCCGCAGTTCGGCTTCCGTGGGTGCTGGCAGGCCGAGGAAGCGTTGCGGGGTGGACTGCCGATCGGTCAGCGGCCTGAGTTTGGATTCGATGGTCATGGCGGCGGGCTTTTCGTGGGGTCATTCGATTCTACGTAGGTTAGAGACGAGCGCGTCACGTAGCGCAAGCGCAACGTGACCTACAAGCGCACGGGTTGACCGAAGGTAGGTCACGTTGGCCGCAACGCGGGCCAGGTGACACGGTGTAGCACCCGTTCGCGCGCGCGGGGCTTGGGGTGGTGAAGCGGCATATGGCAGACTGGCGGGACAACGCTCTGCACTCGCCGCATGGCGGTTCGCTGGCTGCTGTCTTGATGCGCGTCAACGGGGAGAAGGATTGCGGGAGTAGCTTGCAGTCCGGACCGTGTATCCAATGCTGATGAATCGAGTCATGGAGAACTGAATGTCACTGACTATCGGAGTGCCACGAGAGGTCACGGCGGGCGAGAAGCGCGTTGCGACTGTTCCCGAAGTGGTCGAGAAATTGATCAAGCTGGGCTTCCAGGTTGCCGTTGAATCCGGCGCCGGCGAGGGGGCGAATTGCAGTGACGACAGCTACAGCGCCGCCGGCGCCCGGATCATCCCGGACCCGGCCCGGCTTTGGGCGGAATCGGACATCGTCTTCAAGGTTGGCGTTCCGACCACCGAGGAAGTCGGCTTGCTGCGCGAAGGCGGTACGCTGATCGGTTTCATCTGGCCGGCGCAGAATCCGGAATTGATGCAGCAGCTGAGCGCCAGGAAGGCCACCGTGCTGGCCATCGATTGCCTGCCGCGCATGCTCAGCCGCGCCCAGAAGATGGACGCGCTGACCTCGCAGGCCGGCGTCGCCGGGTATCGCGCGGTGATTGAAGCCGCCAATGCCTTTGGTCGCTTCTTCAACGGCCAGATCACGGCCGCAGGCAAGGTGCCGCCGGCCAAGGTGTTCATCGCCGGCGCTGGCGTCGCTGGTCTGGCGGCGATCGGCACGGCAGCGGGCCTCGGTGCCATCGTGCGCGCCAATGACACCCGCGCCGAAGTGGCCGATCAGGTGGTGTCGCTGGGCGGCGAGTTCGTCAAGGTCGATTACGAAGAGGAAGGCTCCGGCGGCGGTGGCTACGCCAAGGTGATGAGCGAGGGCTTCCAGAAGGCCCAGCGCGAGATGTACGCCAAGCAGGCCAAGGAGGTGGACATCATCATCACCACCGCGCTGATCCCCGGCAAGCCCGCCCCCAGGCTGATCACGGCCGAGATGGTCCAGAGCATGAAGCCCGGCAGCGTGATCGTCGACATGGCGGCCGAACGCGGCGGCAACTGCGAGCTGACCGAGCCCGGCCAGGCCGTGGTCAAGCACGGGGTGACCATCGTCGGATACACCGATCTGACCAGCCGACTGGCCAAGCAGTCATCGACGCTCTACGCCAACAACCTGTTCCGTCTCAGCGAAGAGCTGTGCAAGACCAAGGATGGGGTCATTGACGTCAACATGGACGACGATGCCATCCGCGGCCTGACGGTCATCAAGAACGGCGAAGTGACCTGGCCGCCGCCGGCGCCCAAGTTGCCCGCGGCCACGCCAGCCGCCAAGCCGGCCGCACCGGTGCAGAAGAAGAGTGGTGGCCACGGCAAGCCCAGCGAGCCGGCCTCGGCGACCCGAACTGCCGTGATGTTCCTGGTCGGCGCCGTGATTTTCGGGTTGATCGGCTATGGCGCACCTTCAGCCTTTCTGGCCCATTTCACGGTGTTCGTGCTGGCCTGCTTTGTCGGCTACATGGTGGTCTGGAACGTGACGCCCGCGCTGCACACGCCCTTGATGAGCGTCACCAACGCCATCAGCAGCATCATCGCCATCGGCGCCCTGATCCAGGTCGGGCCTGAAGGCTGGATTCGCTGGCTGGCGGTGGCGGCGATCGCGCTGACCGCGGTGAACATGTTCGGCGGATTCGCCGTCACGCAGCGCATGCTGCAGATGTTCCACAAGTAGGGGACACACGAATGTCTGCAAGTCTGGTTACTGTCGCCTACATCGGGGCCATCATTCTCTTCATCCTCAGCCTGGGCGGGCTGTCAAACCCGGAAACCTCCCGCCGCGGCAATCTCTACGGCATGCTGGGCATGACCATTGCCGTGCTGGCAACGGTCTTTGGGCCGCGTGTCACCATGGCGGGCGTTCCCTGGATCGTCGGCGCCATGGTCGCTGGCGGTGCGGTCGGGCTGTATGCCGCGCGCACCGTCAAGATGACCCAGATGCCGGAACTGGTGGCGCTGATGCACAGCCTGGTCGGCCTGGCCGCCTGCCTGGTCGGCTTTGCCAGCTATATCGATCCCTCGGCCTCCGAGGGACTCAGCGGCGCCGAGAAGACCATCCACGAGATCGAGATCTACGTCGGCATCCTGATTGGTGCCGTGACCTTCTCTGGTTCGATCATTGCCTTCGGCAAGCTCTCGGGCAAGATTGGTGGCAATCCCTTGCTGCTGCCGGGGCGTCACTGGCTCAATCTCATCGGTCTGCTGGTGGTGATCTGGTTCGGGCACGCCTTCCTCAACGCCCATTCGGTCACTGACGGCATGACGCCGCTGATCGTGATGACCACGATAGCGCTGCTCTTCGGCATCCACATGGTCATGGCGATTGGCGGTGCCGACATGCCGGTGGTGGTGTCGATGCTCAACAGTTACTCGGGATGGGCTGCCGCAGCCACCGGCTTCATGCTCAGCAACGATCTGCTGATCGTCACCGGCGCGCTGGTGGGATCGAGTGGCGCCATCCTCTCGTACATCATGTGCAACGCGATGAATCGCAATTTCATCAGCGTGATTGCCGGTGGCTTTGGCACCACCAGCGGCGCGAAGCCCGCTGGTGCGGCCCAGCCGGCCGGTGACGTGGTGCCGATCAGCAGCACCGAAACGGCCGAGATGCTGCGCGACTCCAAGAGCGTGATCATCGTTCCCGGCTACGGCATGGCCGTGGCGCAGGCCCAGCACACGGTGTACGAGATCACCAAGCATCTGCGCGAGAACGGCGTCAAGATCCGCTTCGGCATCCACCCGGTGGCCGGGCGCATGCCCGGGCACATGAATGTGCTGTTGGCTGAAGCCAAGGTGCCTTATGACATCGTGCTGGAAATGGACGAACTCAACGACGATTTCCCGAGTACGGACGTGGCGATCGTGATCGGCGCCAACGACATCGTCAATCCGGCCGCGCAGGACGACCCGACCAGCCCGATTGCTGGCATGCCGGTGCTGGAAGTGTGGAAGGCCAAGACCTCGATCGTCATGAAGCGGAGCATGGCTTCCGGTTATGCAGGTGTAGATAACCCATTGTTCTACAAAGAAAATAATCGGATGCTCTTTGGCGATGCCAAGAAGATGCTGGACGAGGTGCTGGTGGCTTTGAAGGCTTGATTGTCGAATACAAGCAGGAGAACTCTACTTCGGCATGGAGGGCGAGTTGTGCAGGAACGACATTCGCCATGGGCGATGAGTTCGCCGGCGGTCGGAGGTAGGCCGAGGCTGCCGCGAGGCGTTGAGTGGTGCGTGTGCCGGGGAACGCGCCTGCGGCGCGCGCTCTCGGCCTACGGGGTGTGTCGGTCCGAAACGGCGCTCGGGCCATGAACCAGGGTGTGAGGTAGCGCGGCTCCGGCGCGCGGACCCGGCCTACGGCTTTGAGGAGGGTCGCGCGCCTGCGCGGCCGCTCTTGATTTCCGTGGCACAAGCAAAGCGGCGCCGCGGCGCGACGCCCTCCACAGCCGCCGCAATGGTGGAACCGATTCAGCCGCGCTTTTTCCGAACCTTCCTGCCGGGTGCTTCGCCGGGCTGGGCCCAGCCCAGGCCGAAGGCGAGGATCAGCGCGGCGCCGTACCAGCTGAGGTCCAGCGCGGTGTTCTGCGCCCGGGCCACGGCGTAGGCCATGTCCAGGCCGATGATGCGTATGGCATCGAGCAAGCCCAGGCCCATCTGCGCGGCGATGAAACCTGCGGCAATCAGCCAGTTGGCGTAGGCAATGGTCAAGGCCAGCAGGCACAGGCAGAGCACGGCTCGCACCACGCCCGGTGGATGGTTGTTGAAGCGCAGCACCGCTGCCAGCGCCAGCGCACTGGGAACGGCCATCCAACTGGCGCGGCCACTGCCGGCCAGGCCGAACAGTGACCAGATTGCGCCCATGGCGGTCGCCGCCAGCAGCGCGGCAATCACGCCGAGCAGTAGATTGATGAAGCGCATGCGCAGGCCTGAGGTGCGGAAAGGCGGGGATGATGCCAGCTGGCTGAGGTCTGCGCTGTGCCGTAGGCAACCGAAAGAGGGCGGATCAGTGCGGATCGCCGACGCGGCGGCGCGGACCAGTGTCGATCTGGATCAGTCCCTCGCGCTCCAGCTGATCCAGTCGGCCCGTGACCCCGCCGGAGAACGCGGCAGCGCCGGCACGGGCGCGGGCCTGAACGATGGCCCAGCCATTGCGTCCGCCCGACTTGATCAGGTACAGGCCGGCATCTGCCAGTTCCAGTGACAGGTTCCAGTCATTGGCGTCGCTGCGGTCAGCCAGAGCCGGGAACAGGGCATAGCCGATCGAGGCGCTCACGTGGCTGCGCTGGTTGGTCGAATGCTCGAAAGCTTTCGAGCCGATACGCTGGCGCAGACTCTCGCAGAACTGCTCCGGATCGGTAATCGACTCCGCCGCCAGGACCAGCATGAACTCCTCGCCGCCCCAGCGCAGCGGAAATCCTTCATTGCCGGTGAATTCGGACAAAACCTCGGCCAGCTGGCGCAGCACTTCATCGCCGGCAAGGTGGCCATGGACATCGTTGATGCGCTTGAAGTGGTCCAGATCGATGAGCACGAATGCCAGTCGCTGGGGGCGGTCATCGTTGGCATCGAGCCGCCACTCGGCCATGTACCGGGCCAGATAGCGGCGATTGCGCAAGCCCGTCAGCGCGTCGGTCTGGGACTCCTCCAGCAGGGCTCGATTGGCCGATCTCAGGCGCTCGTTGGCGCGATCCAGTTCGGCTGTTCGCTGCTGGATCTGGCGTTCCAGCGCCCGTTCGCGGGCCTGCACCCGACGCCGATATCCGCTCCATCCCAGGGCCACCAGGCCAAGCCCGATCAAGGCCATCAATGCCAGGAACCACCACGCCCGATAGAAGGGCGGCACGAGTTCGAAGCGCAGCTGTGCCGGTTCCGGGCTGAGCAAACCGGAACTGCTGCTGGCGACGGCTTCGAAGCGATAGGAGCCCGGCGCAAGATTGGTGTAATAGACCGTGCGCCTTTCACCCGCTGATCGCCAGCGGGAGTCATAGCCTATCAATCGATAGCGAAAGCGCAGGCCTATTGGGTCTTGCAGCGCCAATCCCGAGAACTGGATGGCGACATCACCGCTACTGCCGTCCAGCCGAAAAGGGCCCTGGTCTTCATAGGTCACGCCCAGGTGCTCGACCGACTCTGCCACGGCCGGCGGCGGCAGGGCACTGCGGCGAATCTTGCCGGTATCGAGGCGCAGCACGCCCTCCAGCGTCGGCAGCCAGAGACTGCCGTTGGCGCGGGTGATCCGCGCCTGCGCGCCGCCATTGCAACAGCGTGCGCGCAGGGCGCCCGGATGTTGCGATCCGGTCTGCACGACCATGTCGGCCTCGACACGGCCGCCCTGGCGATGGAAGTGGTCCAGATCGCTCTCGGTGATCCTGTAGACACCCTCGGGGCTGCTCACGTACACCCAGCCGCCATCGGCGATAGCGGCAAAGGCGCTGTTGAAGGGCAGGCCGTCGGTGGTGGTGAGTTGGCGGAAATCGCCGGCAGCACCGATGAACAAGCCGGCGTCCATGCTGGTGATCAGGAAACGATTGCCAAGCCAGGGGACGATGGCAGTGATCAGAGCTGGTGTCAGTTCCGGCGGCTGGTCCAGGCGCCGATAGCGGCCATTGATGCCGCGGAACACGCCGCGTTCGGTGCCGACCCAGATCTCCCCGTGTTGAGATTGCGCCAAGGCCCGGACTCTGGATTCGGTGAGTCCCTGTTCGGGCCCGATGCGTGCCAGGGAACCTTCGGATTGCACGTAGAGACCCTGGTCGGTGCCGATCCAGAGTTGCCCCGGTGTTTCCTCGATGATGGCCCGGATCGCCGACTGTGCGATCGGCTCCCAGATCGGATCGCGGCTCAGCGTGTGGCCATCCCAGCGTGCCAGCCCCGCGCGGGTGCCGACCAGCAGATCGCCGTTCTGGGTGCGGTACAGGTCATAGGCCGATGAATCCGGCAGCTCGCGGGTGCTGGTCAGCAGGCGCACAGCACCGTTGGGGCTCATTTCCTCGATGCCAGTGTTGGTGCCGATCCACACCCGCCCGCTGTCATCGCTGAGTACACTCCAGACGAAGGCGTCGGACAACCCTTCTTCCAGGCTGAGGCGCGCCACCCAGCCGTTCCAGACCCGGGTCAGGCTGTGGGTTAGGCTGCCGACCCAGAGATTGCCCTCACGGTCCTCGAAGAAGCTGGAGATCCAGGCATTGTCGCCCAGTTGTGCCGTCAGGCAATGTTCCAGTCCCAGCCGCGGATGGTAGCGATACAGCCCCTGGGTGGTGCCGATCCACACATTCGCGTCATTGTCCCGAAACAGCGCTTCGATGCGGTGCATGGCCAGCGGCTGCGCCCAGGGTGGAATCACCCAGCCATCGCCGCTGCGCTGGAACAGTCCGCGCCGGGTGCCCGCGAGCAAGCCTTCGGGTGTGGGCAGCAAGGCCATCACCGCCGGTGCGTCGGCCGCACCGGGAATGGCGATCGAGCGCGATCGGCTGGCCTTCAGTTCGATGACTTCGCCATTGCTGCCCGCGTAGACCGTGCTGCCGATACGGGCCAGGGAATGAACGGCTACGCCGGGAAGCACGGGCGCCTCGACGCTTTGACCATCGACCCGGAACAATCCGTTCTCGGTACCGACCAGCACCCGTCCGTCAATATCGTTGAGCAAGGCGCCGATGGCCACGTCCTTGCCGGGAATCAGGTCGATACCGGCCCATTCGCCACCGGCGTAGCGCGTCAGTCCGCGATTCGACCCAAACCACAGGCTGCCATCCGCGGCCAGATGGGTCTTGTCGATGATATTTGCACGCAGGGCCGGCGTATTCTCGACATTGAAGACCCGAAATCGGACGCCGTCGAAACGGGCCACGCCGTTCTGGGTCGTCAGCCACAGATATCCGGTCGTATCCTGCGTGATCGAGAGTACGGACAACTGCGGCAACCCGTCTTCGATGCCCCACTGGTCTATGACGTAGTGGCGAAAGGCCTTGTCGGGGTCCAGCGCATGGGCATTGAAGGCCAGCAGCCACAGCAACATGGCCACGGCGTAGCCCCGCCATCGGCCGCGGAGGTGTGTGTCGTTGGCGCATGGCGAGAGCTGCAGCTGAACTGGCACCTGAGCGAGCCTGTGCAGTGGGGGTTTTGGGGATGATGACCGGGTATTGTAGAGCGAGTAAGCATGGCCAGGATCTGGCCTTACCCCTGATCGGATGAGATCGCGACCAGCATGTACAGCAGAACCAGCGAACCGGTGAAGTTTGAGAGAGATTGCCAGGCGGTGATGGTGCCCAGCGGTGAAGTGGTCAGCCTGCCGGCGGGCAGTGTCGGCTACATCACCCAGGCCCTGGGCGGCAGTTTCACCGTCTACGTGGAGGGCAATCTGTTCCGGATAGCCGGCACCGATGCCGATGCCATCGGCAAGCCGCCGATGGCGCCACCGGAACTGGCCGAAGGCGCCTCTGATCATGATGTCGAAGTGCTGGTCTGGGAGCAGTTGCGCACCTGCTTCGATCCGGAGATTCCGGTGAACATCGTTGATCTGGGTCTGGTCTACGAATGCAATCTGTTCCGTCTGGACGACGGCCAGCGCCGCGCGGAGATCAAGATGACCCTGACCGCGCCCGGCTGCGGCATGGGCGATACCCTGGTCAGCGATGTGCAGTCCAAGGTGGAGCTGATACCCACCATCAGCGAAGCCGATGTCGAGTTGGTGTTCGATCCGCCCTGGAACCAGAACATGATGAGTGAAGCGGCAAAGCTTGAGACGGGCATGCTTTGACGGGGCACGGGAAGAGCGGGGGCAGGGGAAGAGCAGCCAAAGAGCGGGGCAGGGGGCACGGGAAGAGCGGGGTGCGCTGCGGATCGTGTGACCGGAGTTCCCCATGACACCAGCTCTTGTAGGTCCAGACTTGTCTGGACGCTTTTGGCTTCAACCTGCGGGAAGCGTCCAGACAAGTCTGGACCCACAACAGCACTGAAGCCCGTAGCCTTTTCCCGTGCCCCGTGCCCCGTGCCCCGTGCCCCGTGCCCCGTGCCCCGTGCCTGTTGACCTCGATCAGGGTGTGGTCGTCCCACTTCTCGCAGCATTGCCCGCATCAGCCGGTTTTCGGCGTTACGTCAAAGGGCAGCGCATGATTCGAAACGTCAGTGGGGACATCTTGTTGAGCAAGGCACAGGCCATCGCCCATGGGGTGGCGCCGAATGATCCCTTCAGCCACGGTCTGGCGCACAGCCTGCGCGAGCAATGGCCGGCCATGTACAAGGACTTCCGGCATTTCTGTCAGACCCGTCACCCTGACCCGGGCACGCTCTGGACCTGGAGCGGCGCTGGCGATACGCATCTGATCAACCTGTTCACCCAGGAAGGTGCTTACGGGCACGGTGCCAAACCAGGCCGGGCCACGGTGGCCAATGTCAATCACGCCTTGCGCGCTCTGGCTGCCGAGATTCAGAAGGAAGGCTACCGAAGCGTGGCCTTGCCGCGGCTGGCGACCGGAATCGGTGGGCTCGATTGGGAATCCGTGGCGCCACTGATCGAGACGCATCTGGGAGCGTTGAGTATTCCGGTTGTGGTCTATTCAAGCTTCCAGGCGGGCGTTGCCGCCGATGAGGGGCTGGCGGGCTAGGGAGATAGGGCGAACTGGGGGCTCAACCAAGCCCCCGGTAGCTCAGGCGAGCGCAGCGGCGCAAGGACGCGAGCTCTTGTAGGTCCAGACTTGTCTGGACGCTTCTGGCGACGCGGCGAAAAAGCCTCCAGACAAGTCTGGACCTACAACAGCACCGAAGCCCGTAGCCTTTTCCCGTGCCCCGTGCCCCGTGCCCCGTGCCCCGTGCCCCTACGGATTGAGAATGGTGCGCACGCTGATGCCGTCGTAGCGGCCTGCCGGATCGATGGCCACCAGGCGCTGGTCGCCGGAGTGGTCGAATTCCAGGTCGAGCATGGCCGGGCCTTGGGTCTTGCCGAGATAGCGGTCGTTCAACAGCCAGCGCACTTCGCCATCGGTGCCGAGCGCCTGGACCTGGGTGCGGATGGGGCCGCGGCGATTGCTGGGGGTGCGCAGCACGCTGCCGTCGTTGATGCCGGCGATGCGCAATCCAGTGCTGTATTCGTCGCCGA
This sequence comes from Rhodanobacteraceae bacterium, assembly GCA_024234055.1. Taxonomy (NCBI): domain Bacteria; kingdom Pseudomonadati; phylum Pseudomonadota; class Gammaproteobacteria; order Lysobacterales; family Rhodanobacteraceae; species Rhodanobacteraceae bacterium. The sequence goes on along the minus strand of JACKOW010000003.1, from coordinate 311,377 downwards.
TACAACCGGGCGCCAACGGCGGCAGCTCGGAGCGCCGGCGCAGTCCTGTGGACAGCCAGGGGTAGGCCAATGCCGGCCAGCGAGCCACCGTGATCAGTCGGGAGTCGGGCTTGAGGCAACTGAGGTTCAGACGTTTTCGGCTCACCGGATCGCGCCAGTACTGCAACAGACTGCCCTGCCAGTGGCCGGACTGGCGATCGGCAAAGGTCGGTGGCACGGTGTTGTTGAGCACCCAGGCATCGAGTCGACGATGGCAGAAGCCCGGTTGCTCGGGGTCTGGCTCGGTACCCAGGGGCCAGCAGATTTCGCGCTGGCTGACCGTGACCGGCGGCGCGCCCAGATCCCGGGTCTTGCGGGTGGGCAGGCTGTCGGCCACTTCGATCAGCAGGGGCAGGGCGGTGATCGCGCCGAACTGCCCAGGTTGCGGTGTGCCATCGGGGCGGCCGATCCAGACACCGATGGTGTATTCGGGCGTGACTGCCAGTGCCCAGCTGTCGCGATAGCCGTAGCTGGTGCCGGTCTTCCAGGCCAGGCTGACGCGGCTGGCGGTGTCGTACTGTGCGGTTCCCAGGTTGTCGTTGGGATCGCGCTCGAGCATGCGGCGGACGATGAATGCCGCTCCCGGGCTCATCAGATAGCGCTCGCGCAAGGGATCGCTGGCACTCAGGCGCGGCCGAGCCGAGCGGCCTTCGCGCGCCAGTGCCAGATAGCTGCCGACCAGTTCTTCCAGCGTGGTGGCGCCGCCGCCCAGGATCAGCGACAGATTGGGCGTGGCGCCCTCGGCCATGCGCAGCCGCAGGCCGGCGTTCTCCAGCGTCGAGGCGAAGCGGACCACGCCGACCCGATCCAGCAGATCGACCGCCGGTACGTTCAGGGACAGCCGCAGCGCCTGAGTGGCGCTGACCGGCCCCTGGAAGCGCTCGGCGAAATTGCTGGGTTGGTAGCCATCGAAGGATTGCGGGGCGTCGATCAGCAGGCTCATCGAATGGATCAGCCCCTGATCCAGCGCCATGCCGTAGAGCATCGGCTTCAACGTCGACCCGGGTGAACGGGGTGCCCGGATCATGTCGACATGGCCGGCCCGGTCACTGGCCAGCAGATAGGCTGATCCCACATAGGCGAGCGTCTGTGCACTGCGGTTGTCGACGACCATCACCGCCACCGAGTTGCGCTCCGGCAGCCGTCGCAGCCGCGAGCGCACGCGGGCCTCCACCCGGGTTTGTATCGCCAGATCGATGGTGCTGTGAATGATCGACTCTTCAGGCTGATTCTGGCGCAGTCGCCGTGACAGCAGCGGCGCGACCATGGGCGGGCGCAGGCGGCGGGCGGCCACCTGTTCGATGCGGGCGTCGGCAGCGCGGGCGGCGGACCAGACTCCCTGTGCCACCAGGCGTCCAATGACCTTGTCGCGGGCCTTCTGTGCCCGCTCGGGGTGACGATCCGGCCGCCAGCGGCTGGGTGACTGTGGCAGCACGACCAGCAAGGCTGCCTCGGCGTCGCTGAGACGGTCGGCGGACTTGCCGAGATAGGCATAGCTGGCGGCCTGCACGCCCTCGATCGTGCCACCGAAGGGCGCCAGGTTGAGGTACATCTCCAGGATCTCGGTCTTGCTGAAGCGCCACTCCAGTTGCAGCGCACGCCAGCATTGCTTGAGCTTGCCCAGCGGTGTGTGCGGAATGGCTTCCAGCATGCGCGCGACCTGCATGGTCAGCGTGGAGCCGCCGGAAACGATTTCGCCGTGGAGGCCGGCCTGCGCCAGCGCCCGCAACATACTGGCCGGATTGATGCCCGGATGGTGAAAGAACCAGCGATCCTCGTAATTCAGCAGCGCATCGATGTAGACGGGCGCGACCTGATCGATGCGCACGCGGTAACGCCAGACACCCCCCGCGTCGGCAAAGGCCCGCAGCGGCGATCCGTCTCTCGCCAGCACCAGCGCGCTGCCAGGCGCATCGATCCGTTCCAGCGGCGGCGGATCCAGTCGGTCTGCCAGGAACACGGCTGCGGCGAGGATGAGTGGCAGCCACCACCATCGCCGCATCCAGCCGGGCAGGCGCAAGCCGCGCACGCTCAGCTCATGGCGTGTTCGCCGTCGGCGCCACCACCTTCAGCCGGATTGTGGATGGCGCACCCTGGGCACGCAGCTCCGGGCGGTACATGTCTTCAACGTAGGGCGCTGGAATCAGGTATTCGCCGGGCGATACCGCGCGGACCAGGTAATAGAGATCGACCTCTCCGCCTTGTTCCAGCGACACTGCGGCGACAAATCGGTCTTCGCGATACTCCTGGAAGCGTACATTGGCCGAGTAGCTGCGCCATTCGTCCAGATTCGTGCCCTCGATGACCAGATCGGCCAGTTGCTTGCTGTCCATCAGGTTGAGATTCTCGATTTCCAGACCGCCAGGGAGCGGCGCTTCCACCAGCGTGTCGGGCATGCGCTCGCTGGCCTGCACCTTGATGTGCACGACCAGGCCTTCGCCTTCCTTGAGGGTGTCGCCGGTGAAGACGCTGCCATCATGGCGATACCACTGGCTCTGGATGCGGACGCCGTTGCTGCTCGCCGCCGGCGGGTTTTCGGGGATGCCGACGGTGTCCTGCACCAGATAGTAGCGACTCTTGCTGTCGATCTGCAGCGAGGCGCCGGCGCGCAGGTCTTCGATCACCAGGTCGCGGGTGAACCAGCCGGCACTGGCGAAGCCCTCGGCGATGCCGCCGATCAGCAGCTGGCCGGACAGGCTGCCGCCACTGCCCGACAAGGCCTTGCCGAGCTTCAGCAGGGCCAGGGCGTCGTGGGTGCCGATCCAGCGGCTGGCCTGAGCTTCCTGACCCAGCTTGAGCAGGCGTGCGCCTTGATCATCGGCCAGGAAGCCGTGGGTCACGGCCAGCGCCAGGGCCTCGGCACGGTCGCCGAGTGCGGTGTAGTAATCGCCCCAGTAGTCATTGTTCCGGGCGTAGCGTTTGCCCAAGGCCAGCTTTGCGGCGGCTGCGGCGCGCTCCTGGTCGCCCGACATCTTCAGGGCTACTGCCAGCCGCATCAGCGGCACCGGGCCTCGGGCCTCGTTGCGATTGTTGTCGTAGATGTTGCGCAGCGTGCCCAAGGGTGCCTGGTTGACCCGCGCCAGCACCAGTGCGGCATGGGCATTGAAGGCCAGTCGCACATGGTTGGCGGGATCGCCCCAGACCCGCTCCCAGGCGACCACGCCACCGCTCAGCAGATCTTCGCGCAAGCGCTCCAGCGACTTCTGCAATACCCGGGCAGGCACCGTGAATCCGGCAGCTGCCGCATCCTGCAGGAACTCGACCACATAGGGTGTCATCAGGGGATCGGAGTAGTCGCTGCTGCCCGGCCAGAAGCTGAAGTGGCCGTTGTCCAGCTGCATCGACGCGATGCGGTCGATCGCGTACTGGACGTTGGTCCGGCGCTTCTCGGGATCGAGACTGGCGATACCCAGCGCCTTGCTGCCGGCCTCGTCCAGCAACACGTAGGGATAGCCCTTGCTGGTGGTCTGCTCGATGCAGCCATAGGGGTATTCCATCAGTTCGCCGATCAGGCGCCCGATCGGCAGGGGCACCCGCGTGGACACGCTGGCGCGCGAGCGCACGCTGGCCGGCAGCAGGCCCTGCGTGGACACACCCAGATCGACGCTGCCCGGTCCGGTGAGTTGCTCGACGCGGCTGCGCCGTTCCGGCGCGTAGGGCGAACGCACCGCGATTTCCCAATCGCGGTCGAGACCGATGGCGCCGCCGCGGACCTGCAGCCGGAACTTGCCGACACCGATATCGCCCAGTGCCCGCAGCGGGAATCGCAGGGTGGTGCGCGCATTGTCGGCAAGGCTGACTCGGCGGCTGGCGTCATCGATGGCAATCGGTGAGTCCGCTTCGAACTGCACGTCCAGAGTCTGGGTGGCGCCGGACAGATTCTGCAGGTCCAGCGTCAGCACTGCGCGATCGCCTGGTGCCATGACCCGAGGTGTGCTGACCTCGGCGACCACCGGTGCGCGCACCAGCGTCTCGGTCGAGGCCGAACCGTAGCGATCCTTGCCGAAAGCCAGGGCCGAGACCCTGAGCGCGCCGTTGAAGTCCGGCACCGGCAGGCTGATCTCGGCCTTGCCGGCGGCATCCAGCGCGATCGGCCCGCTGTAGAGATCAACCGTCAGCACCTTGGCTGTGGGTCGACGCGCTTGCGGCAGTCCCGGCACGGCCATGTCGCCACCGAACTTGAGGCGGGCCCGCTCACCGGCCAGCGCCTCGATGATGCGTCCGTAGAGGTCGTAGGCCTCGACCGCGTAGCGGCGTTTGCCGAAGAAGAACTTGACCGCGTCGGGCACTTCGAAACGGGTGATGTTGAGGATGCCCTGATCGACTGCCGAAACCGTCACGAAGGCGTCCTGTCCGGCCAGATCCGGCGCCGACACCGAGACCTTCAGCGCTTCCTGCGGGCGGATGCGCTCGGGCGCCGACACCGCCACTGCGATGCTGCGATCGCTGCGGTCTATGGGCACATGGACAATGCCGACGGCGCGCGAGGGCGTGATCTTGTCAGCGGCCGTGCCGGGCCGGAACACCAGCGCGGTGATGTAGACGTCGTGGCGCTCCCAGGTCGGGGCGACCTCAAGCTTGAGCTCAACGCCGGCGCGCGCATTGAAGCTCTGGCTCTGGATCAGTTGATCGCTCTCGACCAGCAGCAGTCCCGGGCCGTCGTGCGGCGGGGTGACCGTCAGAGTCAGTCGATCACCGGCGCGGTAGCTGCTCTTGTCCAGCGCCAGCTTGACCTTGTCCGGGCGGGCATCGACGCCACGGTTGTCGTCGTCATAACTCCAGCCGGCGGTGAACGGGTAGCGGGTGATCAGGCCGGTGGCCGGATCGGTGATCTCCAGGCGATAGGGTCCCCATTGGACATTGAAGCCGATGCTGCCCGGACTTTCGCCGGGCAGATCCAGACTGCGCTGTTCCACTTCGACGAAGCGCTGGGTGAAATCGACCCGCCAGCCGAGCGCGTTGTCGTAGGTCCAGTTGTAGTCACGATCCTCGCGGATCAGACGCGCCTGCAGGCCGCTGGCTGCCACCCGCTGGCCCTGGGCGTCGACCTTGAGCACTTCAAAGCGGGCCTCCTGACCACCAGAGAGGTTCTCCGGATCGAACAGTGGCCGCACCGCGACCAGTTGCGGCGCCGGCCACAGGGTGCGCTTGAGGATGCGCGACACCGGGCGCCCGCCACTCTCGTACAGGCTGCCGAACAGGGTGACCGCAATCGGCCCGGCCACCGTGCCCGGTTGCAGCTCCAGCGATTGCTGCAATTCGCCCGCGGCATCCAGCGCGGTGTCGACCGCGTCCACCGGTTCCTGGTTGGGCGGATTGACCGGGTCGCCGAACACATAGCCCTTCAGCCCTTCGACCGGATGGGTGTCGACTGCATAACTGAGCTTGCCGGTGAAGCGATTGCCCGCCGCCGGGGCGCCGTAGAGGTAAGCGCCTTCCACGCTGAATTCGAGCGCGTCGCCAGGTTTCAGCGCCGTCTGGGTGCTGTCCAGATTGAGCTTCATGCGCTCGGGAAGAAATTCCTCGATGCGCAGGTTGTAGCCGTAGACCGCGCGCTCGCCGGCGGGATCCGGACTCACGTCCAGTCGCCAGCGCCCGGTGGGCGCATCGCTGGTCATGGCTTTCTCGTAGGCGTAATAGCCGCCCTTGGCGGCCAGCAACTGGCTGCTGGCGTAGGGGCGACCATCCGGCTGGCGCAGGGTCGCAAACAAGGGCTGTTCGCCCTGGATGGGTCGACCGTCGTAGTCGCGCAGCAGTGCCGAGACCCGCAGCGTTTCGCCCGGGCGATAGAGGTCACGGCCCGACCACAGGAACACGCTGAGTTCGGCGGCAGTGTTACCGGCGACATCAAAATCCGACAGATCCAGCGCCGGCTGATTGAAACCCAGCATGGACATCTGCTCGCCACGATGGCCGACCAGCACATGACGGGTATTGATCCGGTAGTTCAGCTCGAGCATGCCGTCGCCGTCACTGACGCCCTTGACGACCACCGCACCGTTGGCATCCAGGATCGACACCTCGACGCCGCTGAGCGCCTCGCCATCGGCCAGCGAGCGTGTCGCCACCCACAGCTTGTCACCATGGACACGGCTGTGGATGCCGATGTCGCTGCGCACGAAGTAGGTGGTCTGGAACTGACTGTCGAACTGGCCGCTCTGCTTGAGCACCGCGAAGTAGACCCCGGGCGCTTCCAGTTCGGCGATCTGGTGTACCGGCAGGTGCGAGACCTTGCGCTCGTTGGCGCTGGCATTGATGACGAAGCGATTCAGATAGACGCTGTCGGCAATCCGCTTCAGTTGATCAAGATCCCAGTAGCCGCGTCGACCGCCGCCCTGAAACTCACTGAGAAAGCGCGGCAAGCTCTCGGCGCGCACCTTGAAGAACTCGACATCGACCTCGTTGATGTTGACGCTGACGATCGGAAGTCCATCAGTGCCGATGCTGGGCAGGATGCTGCCCTGGCTGGCAAAGCCCGCGGCGGGCGGCAGATCGACCGACTGCACCTTGCGCGTAAGCCCTTCGGTCAGGGTGCTGCCATCGGCGGCCACCACGCCCGGCAGCACTTCAACCGTAAATTCTTGTTGCGCCTTGACGTGCGGAAAACGGGCGATGCGCTCGCCGTCGTCGGTGATCCAGGCGCCGTCCACGGCCTTGCCTTCGCTGTCGGTGACCTTCAGGAACTGCCCCAGATCCTGGGCCTGCGCCAGCGGCCGGGTGAAACGCACGGTCAGCGCCGGGCGACCGTCGCTGGCTTCGCCGTTGACCGCGGCAACGGCAAAGCCGCTGGGTGCTTCGATCGCCGTGTCGCTCGTGGGTGCCGACGGCGCCTCGGGCGCGCGCCCGCACGCCACCAGGAGCAGAAGCGATGCCGCCCAGAGCAGCCGTGGCCATGGCTTCCAACACTCCCCGGGTGTCTGAAGTGCTGGGTGGTGGCAATCAGGGGCGAGCATGGACATGGCATGACTCCGGGCAGCAATTCTGGGGACTTCCAGGGTCGGCATTGTAGGGTTTCGGCCATGTCCCGGGGGGTTCACCAAGACCGATTTGCGCGGTCTGCCCGCATCCTGTCTCTCGGCTTCGGCACTCGCAGAAATTGCCGATTGCGAGTGTCCCGAACGGGCCAGATTGTCCGTTTGTTCGGTATCTGATGCGGAAATTGACCTCATGCGCTTGCTACCGCAACGCAATCAGCGTGAAATGCAGCTCAGACACAGATGGTGGTGGGGGAACTTCGTGAATCGAGATGGATGCTTGCGGGCGACGAGACCGCGTCGATGGACCTTGCCCTTGGCCCTTGGCGCCTTGCTAGCGCTATGCCTCGCCGCACCGATGGGTGCTTTTGCTCAATCCGGCGCGATGGCGGACGCAGCCATCGGCAACGCGGTTCGAGGATCCTTTCCGGATCTGACCGTCAGTGTCACTGACGCCCCTGATCCAGTATTTGTCGGTCAGACGGTCGATTACGACATCAGCGTCGGCAACATCGGCACCATCGCTGCGACCATGGTCGATGTGTCGGTGTTCTATTCAGGCGCCTTGACGCCAGTGACGCTGGCGACACCCGGCTGGACCTGCTTCAGCTCCACGGTCATCAGTTGCACCCTCGATTCCGGAAGCATTGCCGTATCAGGCACTGCCCCTTTGCTGCGGCTGCGCTTTACCGCGCCGCCCACCGCGCAAACCGTGCAGGTCGCCGTGACCGCTTCCTCGCTGGATCCGGATTTCGATCCAGCCAACAACACCAACATCACCCAGAACACCCAGGTGGTGAACAGCAATGCCGATCTGAACCTGAGTCTTGCGAGTAGTGCGACATCGGTGGAAGTCGGCACCCCGATCAGTTTCACGGCGAACGTCAGCAACGCAGGGCCGGGAGCGGCTCCATCACTTCAGGTCAGCGGCACGCTCAGCGGGGCCGTGGTGTTCAGCAACTTCAGCGTATCGACCTCCTGGAACTGCACGCACTCGGCCGGCTCCATCAGCTGTCTCTATCAGGGTGGAGCACCTGCCGGCACCTTGGCCAGCGGCTTGAATGCGGCGCCGATCGTCATCAACGGTGTCGCTGGACCTGGGACCGGAAGCGCCACTCTGGGATTGACGGCCAGTTCCTCGGCCAATGACCCGACCCCGGCGACCGCCAACGCCGCCATCGCGGTCACGGCTGCCAGTCCGGGCCTGGTTGACCTGTCCTTGAGCAAGGTTGTAGTGGGCGCCCAGCCGATTCCGCGCAATGTGCCCTTTGTCTTCCGTCTGATCGTCAGCAACGCGATCAACAGCACCCAGACCGGCAGCGGCATCCAGATCAGCGATCCCCTGCCCGCAGGTCTGGTGCTGCAGGGCTTCAGCGGTGCCGGCTGGAACTGCAGTGGCAATGTCAATTGCAGCTATGCGCCGACTCTGGCTGCAGGTCAGAGCAGTGCGCCGCTGGATCTGCAGGTGGTCTATGACAGCGCGGTACCGGCAGGCGGTAGCTCGGTTTCCAATACGGCGACGGTCAGCGGCGCCGAACCCGATCCGGTGTCGGCCAACAATCAAGCTTCGGCGACGGCTTCGATCCGCGGCAGCTCCGACCTGGCCGTGCAACTGAATGCCGTTTCTCCGGTAGTCGCCGGCAGCTCCTTCACCCTGGATCTGGTGGCCACCAATCTGGGGCCGGATCTGGCCGCCAATGTCACTGCGACCGCGATCGTTTCGCCAGGCTTCGGCGTCGGCGTGGTCAGTGGTGGGGCAGGGTGGTCGTGTCTGGCCTCCGGACAGTCGGTGAGCTGCCAACGCGCCACCATGCCGACGGGCAGCAGCACTGCGGCAAGCCTGACGCTGAGCGCGCCTGCCTCGGCCGGCGGGCCTTTCAGTCAGCAGGGCTCGATCAGCTCCGACAACTTCGACGCCGTGACGTCCAACAACTCGGCATTGCTGCCGATCACGGTCACTGCCGCCGTGACGACGCTGAATCTGACCAAGACCGACAGTATCGATCCGGTGGCCGTGGGCATCCCCTACGACTATCTGCTGAGCGTCAGCAACGCCGGAAACATCAGCCAGACCGGTCTGACCATCATTGATACCTTGCCTGCGGATCTCAGCTATCTGAGCTTTGTCGGCGCAGGTTGGAACTGCACCGCCAGCACTGGCGTTCCGGTCGTGGTCAATTGCAGCAATCCGGGGCCCCTGGCGCCCGGAGCCAGCGCCAGTGTGAGTCTGCGCGTGCGCGGCAACGCGACGGGCACCGTGACCAACACTGCCCAGGCCAGCAGCCTGCAGAACACGCTTGGAAGCTCGGCCTCGCAGGCGACGACGATCACGCAGTCGCAATCACTGAGCTTCAGCAAACAGGCGCGGAGCGCTTCGGTCGTGTTGGGGCAGATGGCCGTGTTCGACCTGACCGTGAGCAACGCTGGCCAGAGCGAGGCACTGGGTCTGGTGGTGCTGGATGATTTGCCGTCGGGATTTGATTTCGTGACCGCCAGTAGTGATGGCTGGACCTGCACTTTCAATGCCGGGCGCGTGGACTGCCGCCGGCCCTCACTTGCGGCCGGTGCCAGCAGCACCATCGTGCTGGAAACGCTGCCGACCAGCGCCGGTAGTTTCGTCAATCGCGCGCAGCTGCAGGCGCTGGGGCTGGCACCACAGGCGTCCAATGCGACGGTTACGGTTACCAACACGCCGCCGCCCGGCAGTGCCGACCTGGCCCTGGAGATGAGTGACAGCGCCGATCCGGCAACCGCTGGCACGCCGTTCAACTATCTGATCCGGGTGCGAAATCTGGGGCCGGGTACGGCCAGCGGCATACGCGTGGTCAACAGCCCCTCGTTGAACCTCGCGGTGCTGGGCAGCAGTTCACCGGGCTGGACCTGTCCCTTGGTGGGAACGTCCGAATGTACTCTGGCGGAACCGCTGGCGCCGGGTGCAGAGTCGCTGCTGAGCTTGAGGGTGCGCGCCGACGGGGCCGGTACGGCCAGCAACAGCGCTACCGTTTCCGCGTCCGAGGCCGATCCGGTCAGCGCCAACAACAGCGCCCAGGAAAGCACCCAGATTGTCGGCGTACAGCCAAATGCTGCGGATCTCAGTCTGAGTCTGTCCGGTCCTGCGTCGGCCGCGGCGGGTGACATCGTCGATCTGGCTGCCGACGTGCTCAATCTGGGGCCGTCCGCAGCCGCCAATGTTCTGGTACGCGCGCGCAGCAACGGAGACTTCACCATTCAGAGTGGATCGGGCGGCGGCTTCTCCTGTGTGCCGGCGGGCGGTGGCGTGGACTGCCGGCTGACCTCACTGGCAGCGGGCGCCAGTGCGGCCCTCAATCTGCGCGCTCAGCTTGGGGTCGCGGCCAGCGCTTCGGTGCAGGCGCTGCTTGATGTGAATTCGGCATTGACGGACCCCAATCCGGCCGACAATTCCGCAGTCGCCCAGATCACCGTGACGCAGACGCCACCACCGCCTGAATCGGCGGATCTCGGCATCAGTCAGACGGTCAGTGACGATCCGCTCGCCTTTGCCCAGCGCTACAGCTACAGCGTGACGGTCAGCAATCTGGGGCCCGCCGCGGCGCAGGAAGTGCTGATCACCGAGATCCTGCCGGTAGGCACCACGCTGATCTCGGCTTCCGGGGCGGGTTTGACCTGCACGGGTGCGGGCACGGTGCTCTGTCGGGCCAGCGCACCGCTGTCCTCTGGTCAACAACTGCAGCTGACCGTGACCGTCGATGCCCCCAATGAGCGGGCGACGCTCAGCAACGAGGTGTCAGTGTCAGCCACCACGGCGGATCCGGTACTTGGCAACAACCGCTCCTTGCTGAGCACCGAGGTGCTGCCGCCGGAAGGCTCCGAGGCGAGTGATTCGCTGATGCAGACCACGCTGGGAGATACGCTGGCAAGTGATGCGGTCAATCCAGTCGTCGACCTTTGCGACGGCTCCACAGGGCAGGTGTCGGCCCTTTGTGACGCCTTGTTCCAGGATGCCGCCAACGGCAACAATGCAGAGGTCAGCAGTGCCCTGCGCGCGCTCTATCCAGAAGAAGTGTTGTCCCAGCACGCGTCCCTGAACCAGCTCTCGAATACGCAGTCATTCAATCTTGATGCCCGCTTGAGCCAGTTGCACAGCGGTGGCGGTACCGGCGTCAATCTGGGTGGGCTCAACGTCATCAACGGCACCCAGTCCATTCCCATCGCCCTGCTGCAGAGTCTGTTCCAGAATGCCGACGAACCGGAGATCGGTGGCCCCGGCGACCTCATCAGTCCGTGGGGTTTCTTCGTGAACGGAACCATCAGTCGCGGCGATCAGAACGTCAATGGCAGCAACCGAGAGGTAGTGCTGGACTTTGACTCCATTGGTGTGACCG